>CAMOMF010000199.1 GCA_946619625.1 uncultured Bacteroidales bacterium | reverse complement strand
GCGTAGATTTTGAATATCAAAGGTAGTCCAGAACCTCAATGAATCAAATGAAGCGAGCAAGAGTTCATGTTTTTTTTGTACATAACATTACCAACAACTAAATAATTACCATTATGAAACGCAAAATCGTTATTTTAAGCGCATTTGTTGCGATAGCAGCAATCGCTTGGGCTCAAGACAACAACATCCAAGGTGCATCTGTCAGCAAATTTGAAGCCACACAAATTGCCAACAACGGCAATCTCTTTGTCGTGCCACTCGTCTCTGAACTGAAAGTACTGAAAAACAGACCCGTCGATTACACCATGCAGCAAACTTTCCTACTGCCCGAAACTCAAAAAAGAGAGAAACCTGAAGCATATATGCTGCGGCTCGAAAGATATGTCAAGGAAAAAATCGAAGAACTGAAAGCACAGGCATTGTTCGAATTTATTGACTCTGAAAATGCTTCACTTATCATCTCCCCAATTTATAGTATCAAAACTGTTTCCAGCAGGGGCAACTCTATGACTGTCTCAGTCAGTGTCAAAGGGTTCCCTGCCGTGTACGCCAACTTCCGCAATATGCAGCCATCCGACACCATATTTATTAAGTGGGATAAACAAATTGTGGAACACCTGCCGGCACAAGTTCATATAGACGAAAAGGTCATTGAAACCACTGAACGTGAGGAAAAAATTAAACGTAACTGATATGAAACGCGCGATAATCTGCCTACTGCTGTGCGGAGTGGGCTTTACATATATCTCCGCGCAAACATTCAACTACACAGGCATCGAACTCAAAAACGAAAAAGTCAAAAAGAAAAACGTGTACGAATGGGAGCAATTCATTCTGGCAAATTATGCTTTTGGCCCCGGACAGCACGCTTTCGGACTTACTTACGGACAAGTGAAATTGTTTGGATGGTACACCAATGTCATGTTCGGAACAGGCGTACATTGGATTCACCAGTATGAAGGAGACCCCAGTATCACTCTTCCCAACGGCAACAGAGTCTATCCTTTCTACAATGGCAACACATCTGCCAACCAATTGGAAATCACTGCCGGAGGGATAGTGCGACTCGTAATACCACTCTATATCTATTTCGGCACCGGCTTCGGATACAGAACCCTCACCTGCCAGACAACAGATGGCGAGTGGGTCAAAATGACCGGCTACTACAATGGGAAAAACAACTCCGTCGGACCGGGACAGGAGTGGGCGCTGGGACTCCAAGGTAATATCAAAGGATTCACTATTGCCGCCGGAGCCTCCATCATTACCAATTACAATGCCTTTATGCCCGAAGTGAAAGTCGGTTTAGGTTACACATTCAAAGTAAAATAGTTATGAAAAAAATTCTTCCACTCATAGGGCTGCTCCTTCTGCTCAATGCATGCAAGGAGGAGCCTGTATGTATAGCTACTATCAATAATGTAACTATCAACGACATATACGGCTCATCCGCCACTCTGAACGCCACTATTTCGTACACCAATTCGTATGGCACTCATCCCACTATCAGTGAATATGGGGTATATATATCTGCGACAAACAAAGAACCCTCTTCCAAAGATGACATACAAAAAACCAAATTCGAAAGCGAATATTCTTGGGAATATCTGGAGAACATGGTATTCACAATAACCAATTTGCAACCAAGTACCACGTATCATGTACGACCTTTTTTACGAAATGCAGTCGGAACTATTGAAGGAGAGGTCCACTCTTTCACCACGAAGGGCACGGCCGGAGTGAACACTAAGGATGCCACCAACATCACCGTTTCTACCGCCACCTTGCATGGAAATATCACCTTTAAGGGTACAGATGTCAGTCTGACGAAGCGGGGATTCGTTCTTTCCGTATCGGGCACTCCCACTCTCGAGAACAATATCTACGAATGGAATGAAGCATCTACCAAACAGGGGGACTTCAGCCGGCAAATTAGCCGACTTACAGGAAACACCCTTTATTACTTCAGAGCGTACGCAGTTGTGGACGGAAAAGCTATTTATGGAGGAACCAGAACATTCACAACTGCTGTTCCTCAAGATGCCATTACGCTCACACTTAACGCCGCTACCAATGTAAGCACCACTACAGCGCAAGTCACAGGAAACATCTCCATGGGTGTTGATGCCGTTGTTCCCACCCAACTGGGATTTCTCTGTTCATCCTCATCTTCTACACCTACCTACTACGATTACGATTACAGAACCACAACTGCCGATGTGCACAATGGCAATTACTCTGCCAATTTCAATTCGCTGACGCCGAACACAACCTACTATTATCGAATGTATTATTACCAAAGCGGCAGTTACTATTACTCCGATGCGCGAACATTCACCACTGCCAATGCAAGTTCCATCGGCAGCGCAAAAACTATTGCCGAATTTAAGGCGCTACCAGATGATGCTAATACTTACTATTCGCTAACCGGAGTCATTTGGTATATCGATAACAGTACTTACGGTAATTTCTATTTGATAGACGAAACAGGAGTGCTCCCAGTATATGGATTAACCTCAACCAAACGCGTGAGTAACGACCAATCTTTTGCCTCCTTGGGACTTTCTGCAGGGGACAACATTACTATTTCCGGAACAAAGAACACCTATGGTGGCTACATCGAGGCAAGGTACTCCTATCTGGTTAGTAAAAACGAAAAATTGACATACGAGAACGGTTTCACCACCTATTATACCGAACCCTCTAACGCAGGCGCGATTACACTTTCTGACGTTTCCAGCATTTACGTTTACAGATACGATTACGATTACATTTCCTACACCGATATTGATGTCCATCTTTATTTTTCTAATGGAGACCGGTTTGTGTTGGAATTTGACCTCCCCAAAAACAATGTAGATGCCGACATCATCCTCCCCGCACAAACGTATAACGTGAAGAGCAGAACCAGTTCAGAATATCCCTATCTTCGCGCATCCACTGGTGTTTACGTAAGTAGTTATATATCTGAAGGATACTCAAGTTTCACGAGGGCTGGGTCTGCTTTTGGCGAACGAGCCATATACGCCATTTCCGGAGGATATGTAACGGTCTCGAAATCCGGAGGGAATGCACTGATGAATTTCAACCTGCAGTCCTACTTCGGCTCAAGTATTACCGGTACACTCACGGTTGATCTCAAATCCAATCTCCGAAACACGAGTGCACCCGAACGCAAAGCACCTCCTTACGACCAATGGTAGAGTCACATTCCTGAAATAGTTTGATGCTTCGCGTTTGACGTAGTTTGATGCTTCGCGTTTGACATAGTTTGATGCTTCGCGTTTGACGTAGTTTGATGCTTCGCGTTTGACGTAGTTTGATGCTTCGCGTTTGACGTAGTTTGATGCTTCGCGTTTGAAGTAGTTTGATGCTTCGCGTTTGAAGTGGTTTGATGCTTCGCGTTTGAAATAGTTGGTCGGGCTTCGCCGTGTGAGGACATTGTCCGACCAACCTATGTCAAACAACATCCTTTTTGTCCGCCAACGAGCAGGTTTGTTTTGTCCTTCGCAAGGACAGCATCCTGCCGTTGACGTTCGCATAATTGCCTCACGAACTCTCCTACAAACACAGGGGCAGAGTTCCATGTCTTCACAACTCACAACTAATAACTCACCCCAAAAACTCTCTTTTTAAGCAGAAAAAGCTCTTTTTTCTTGCATATATGAAAAAAAAGTATTACCTTTGCACCCGCAAACGTATGCAGACGGTTGTTTTACTGCAATACTGCAATATTGTATTGTGAATACTGTGAAGAAATAATAATTACAATTGTGAATACTGTGAAGAAATAATAATTACAATTGTGAATACTGTGAAGAAATAATAATTACAATTGTGAATATTGTGAAGAAATAATAATTACAATTGTGAATACTGTGAAGAAATAATAATCACTATCAGAATAACATGAAAAAGAGTCTTTCCTTGTTGGCGCTGTGCGCCATGCTATGCGCTTGTAACACCAATTGGGGCGCACTTGAAACAGTGAATTACCCCATTAATGGTGAGTGGGATGAGTTGGAAATCAACAGTGCTTTCGATGTAACCACCAGTGACGAAGTGACGAGTGCCCAAGTGACCATCGGCGAAAAAGCGCAGCAGTATGTGCGTGTGGAGGTTGTGAACGGCAAGTTGATTATTGGCATTAACAAGCGTGATTTCAGCAACAATCGTAAAGCAACGGTCGTGTTGCCCAATCGTGACGGATTGGAGTCGGTGCACGTACACGGCGCTTCATCTTTCAGTCCTGGCAGACCGCTTGAGGGCACTGACATTGAGGTGGAACTGACGGGCGCGTCCATGTTTGACGGGGCAATCTACGCAGTGCATACAAACATGAAACTGAGCGGCGCGTCAGAAGCAACGGTGCAGGGGGCGTCGGATGAGTTGGAGTTGGATGCCAGCGGTGCCAGTAAGTTCAACGGTCCGTTGTTCCTTTGCGACATGGTAGAGTGCGACTTGAGTGGTGCCAGTCGTGCAAGTGTGACGTGCTGTGGCAGTCTGGATGCAGACGTGAGCGGTGCCAGTAAGTTGCATTACAAGAAGAAAGGGCCGGATTGCGTCCTCAACAAGAATATCAACTTGACCGGAGCGTCCTCCGCAGAAGAAAAATGAAAAGGTTCATTATCATCGGCATTGCGCTGTTGCTGGTAGGAGTGCAGGAGTGCAGGAATGCAGACAATAGTCCCGAGTCAACAAGGGACAAGCAGGGTGACGGACCGGTGCTGGTAGGGGCAGAGCGGACGGAACTGTATATAGACAGTCTTGCGGGCAAGCGGGTCGCCATGTTGGGCAACCATACCAGTCTGGTAAGAAACCTCACCCCAACCCTCTCCCAAGGAGAGGGGGCTTCTCCACGTCGGGAAGACGAGAGAGAGGGGGCACGTGATACATGGATTCATACTTTGGATTTTTTGTTGAGTAAAGGAGTGAACATGGTGGCGGTGTTCTCGCCCGAACACGGGTTTAGGGGCACTGCCTCTGCAGGCGAGCATGTGTCCAGCAGCGTGGATGAGAAGACCGGCCTGCCCATACTGAGTCTGTACAGCGGCGGTAGTGCACGTCCCTCTGACGAGGACATGCAGCGTTTCGATGTGTTGCTGATAGATATTCAAGATGTGGGACTGCGGTTCTACACTTACTATATCACGATGGTGCGTCTGATGAACGCGTGCGCAGACTTCGGTAAGAAAGTGATAGTGCTGGACCGTCCGAACCCGAACGGGTACTATGTGGACGGACCTATTCTGGACATGCAGCACAAGTCAGGCGTGGGATATCTGCCGATACCGGTCGTTCACGGCATGACACTGGGCGAATTGGCGCAGATGGTCAATGGTGAGGGTTGGCTGCCCGAGGGCAAACAGTGCCCGCTGCAAGTGGTGCCGTGCGCCAATTATACCCACCAGACCAAGTATAATATCCTCGTTCCGCCCTCACCGAACCTCAGGAATCAGTTGGCTGTTTACCTGTATCCCTCTATCTGCCTGTTTGAGGGGACTCCTGTCTCATTGGGCAGAGGAACGGACAAACCGTTCTTGTGTTACGGACACCCTGACTTTCAATTTGTAAATTCTTCCATTTGTAAATTTGTAAATGATGGGGAGGAGTTGTTTACGTTTGTGCCGAGGGAGTGCGAGGCGGCAAAGAACCCGCCCCAAAAGGATCGAGTTTGCTACGGAGTGGACCTGTCGGGCATGAGCGAAGAGGAGGCGATGCAGAAACATTTCAGCCTGGAGTACGTGATTGACGCGTACCAACGGAGAGTTGCCGCCGGTGACAAATGGAGCGATGCCGAACCATTCTTCACGAAGTTCTTTGTGAAACTGACGGGTCAGGACTACATACAGGAGATGATTATGGAGGGTAAGTCCGACGAAGAAATCCGTGCCATGTGGTTGGACGATGTGGAACACTTTAAGGCGCAGCGGAGGCCTTACCTGCTGTATGAGGAGTAAGCGAGGGAGTATAGTTATATCCTAATAATAACATAATAATATCATAATAATATCATAATAATAACATAATAATATCATAATAATAACATAATAAAGGTAGTATATGAGTCCGACAGTGATTTTAGTGACAATTGCCTGCTATTTTTGCCTGCTATTTGGCATTTCATGGGTGGCTGGCAGAAAGGCAGACAACGCCGGTTTTTTCAGTGGGAACAAGTCGAGTAACTGGCTGTTGATAGCGATGTCCACCATTGGTGCGCCCATCAGTGCCGTCACTTTTGTGAGTGTCCCGGGGATGGTGCAGGCGAGTGGTATGAGTTACATGCAGATGGTGTTAGGTTTTACGGTGGGGCAGTTGATTATCGCGTTTGTGTTGATACCCCTGTATTACAAGATGAACTTGACCTCCATCTACGAGTACCTGAACCAACGTTTTGGTGTGAGCAGTTACAAGACGGGGGCGTGGTTTTTCTTCCTGAGTAAATCGACGGGAGCAGCGGTACGTCTGTTCATTGTGTGCTCGGTACTGCAACTATTGGTTTTTGCTCCGATGGGTCTGCCATTCTGGCTGAATGCGGTCCTGACGTGCGGCGTGGTGTATCTGTGCACCTTCAAAGGGGGAGTGAAGTCCATCGTATGGACGGACCTGCTGAAAACGACTTGCCTGATTTTGTCGGTGGTGCTGTGCATCGTGTATATATTGCGCAGCGGCGTGTCGCTGGAGGGTTACGGTGACAGTGCAATGACCAGGATGTTCTATTTTGACGACGTGAACGACGGACGTTATTTCTGGAAACAGTTTCTGGCGGGCATCTTTGTGTTGGTAGCCACCACAGGATTGGACCAAGATATGATGCAACGCACTCTCTCCTGCAAGAACTACAAGGACTCACAGAAAAATATCGTTGTGGGTGCATTGGTGCAGATGGTTGTTATTTACCTGTTCCTCGCGTTGGGTTACTTGCTTTATACCTACGCTATCGGTCAGGGCATGACCGATACAGCGGGACACGTACTGAACGAAAGTGGTGAGGTGCTGAAAGGGGACGATGTGTTCGCTTTTCTTGCCACAGGTAATTATTTCCCGCTGATAGTGGGTATCCTGTTCGTAGTGGGCTTTATAGCAGCGGGAAACTCGGCTGCGGGTAGTGCACTGACCGCCTTGACGACGTCTTTTACCATTGACATTCTGAACCGTACCATCGCCAAGGACGGCGAGGCAGCAGTAAAGAAGACCCGTACTTGGGTTCATGTAGGCATGGCAGTGCTGATGGCAGTACTGATTTATGCGGTGTATCTGCTGAACAATGAGTCGGTTATCAACACCGTGTACAAGGTGGCATCGTACACATACGGACCGCTGTTGGGCATGTTCTTCTTTGGTATTCTGACCAAACTGCAGGTGCGCGACAAGTGGGTGCCGATAGTGTGCATCATCGCGCCTGTTCTGACCTTGGTGCTGGACATGCACTCTGCGGAATGGTTTGACGGTTACACGTTCAGCCACGAGCGCCTGATACTGAATGCGCTGTTCACCTTTGTGGGGATGCTGCTCCTTGCCAAATCGAGAAAAGAGAGTAAGTAAGAAGAAACACCCTCCCCGAAAACGGAGAGGGTGTTTTGTGTTCATAGAATCGTTTATTTTAGTTGACGAAGTCGATGATATGGTGGATGGAGAGGATACCAATGATATCGTCGGAGTTGTCCCGGGAAGTGACTGCCAATGTGGTGATGTTGTACTTGTCGAGCAGTTGCAGCGCGTCGGTAAGGAGGGCATCCTGCGCCACATGCTTGTAGTTGCGGGACATGATATCGCCCGCCCGTACGCTGTCGGGGTTCTCAAACCGTTGGATAGTGCGGCGGATGTCACCGTCGGTGATAATGCCTACGGGTTGGTCGGCATCGTAAACGAAAGTGGTGCCCATATGTTTGTCAGACACCTCGTTGACTATTTGCCTGAAGGTGGCATCTTTCTGCACGCGCGGAACGTTTCGGGACATGCGGTTCTTGACCTTTCCGAGCAGTTGTCTGCCGAGCGCACCACCCGGGTGGTAGAGTGAGAAGTTCTCCGCCTTGAAATGTCGCTGCTCCATGAGGCAAACCATGAGCGCATCGCCCATGACGAGTGTGGCGGTAGTGGAAGAGGTGGGTGCCAGTCCGAGTGGACAAGCCTCGCGGTCCACATGTACGGAGAGGACGAGGTCGCAATCCTTGGCGAGCGGTGAGAGGGGGTTGCCGGTGAGGGCAATGAGCTTGCAACCGATGCGGCGGATTGGTGCCAACACATTCAGTATTTCGCTGGTCTCGCCACTGTTACTGACAAGGAGCGCGATGTCCTGGGGCGCAATGATTCCGAGGTCGCCGTGCATCGCCTCGGCAGCATTCACAAAGACAGCGGGTGTGCCTGTAGAGGCAAGCGAGGAGGCTATTTTGTGTGCGATAATGCCGGTTTTGCCAATACCCATGAGAACGAGTTTTCCCTTGCACGCCAAGATGGTTTGCACCACCGCATCGAAGTCGCTGTTGATGGTGTCGCTGAGGCGTTGCAACTCGTTTATTTCTTGTTGAAAGATTTCTTTTGCTCTATCGGAATAGTTCATAATTTCAAGTTTTTTACCACGTCATCGATGGCGACTGCCTGCTCCAAAATCGAGCGTACGTCGCTCAGGTACAATTGGTTGGCAGCGTCGGATATAGCGTGTGGCGGGTCGGGGTGCACCTCGAGGAACAGTCCGTCAATGCCCACCGCGAGAGCGGCCCGCATCAAGTAGGGTACCATCTCGCGGTTGCCGCCGGTGATGCCCGCCTGCGACGAGGGTTTCTGTACACTGTGCGTGGCGTCGAAGACAACGGGCTTGCCCAGACGGCGCATTTCCACCAAGGCGGTCATGTCCACCACGAGGTTGCCGTATCCGAAGGATGATCCGCGCTCGGTGAGCAGGACCTGTTCGGAGCCGGCTTCGCGCACTTTGTTGATAACGCCCTGCATGTCCCAGGGCGCCATGAACTGCCCTTTTTTGACGTTCACAACGCGCCCAGTGCGTGCCGCAGCCTGAATGAGGTCGGTTTGTCGTGAGAGGAAAGCGGGAATCTGCAGGATATCCGCGACTTTTGCCACTTCCTCGCATTGCCATGACTCGTGCACGTCGGTAAGGATGGGCAATCCCAGCGAGTGTTTGACCTCGGCGAGGATTGCCAGTCCGTCCTTCATGCCTATACCTCGTGCGGAGACGTTGGTGCGGTTTGCCTTGTCGAAAGAGGACTTGAAGATGAGGTCAATGTCCAGATCGGAGCAAACACGTTGCAACTCTGCCGCTGTGGCGAGTACCATTTGTCGATTCTCAATGGCGCATGGGCCGGCGATGAGAAAAAATCTGCTGTGTTGACGGTTGTAGTTCATTTAGGAGTACAGGATTACAGGAGTTACAGGAGTGCAGGAGTTCAGACATATGTAACGTCTGATGAAACGCTGCTGAGCCGGAAGCGGATGGGTGGGGGTTATCTTTCAAAGGCTCGTACCCATGCGATGTCGAGACGTCCCTCGGCGGCTTTCTTCACCGGTGCAAACGACTGGCATGAGAAGTACAGTTTCTGTCCTGGCAGCGGATTGACGCATCGGAAGACCTCCACCTCGTTGACCATCCAGATAATTTCCTGCCGGTTGACAGCCACGGACATTACATACCAGTTGCCCGGACGAATACCGCGCAGGACTTGCTCTTTCTTACCATTTTTGTCGGTAATACCCACGTTGATGTGACGTCCGTCGTAGTGGTAGAGTTCGATGAGGGGGAACCGGTTCTCACCCGCCAGGTAGATTGCACTATGGCAACGACCGGTAGCGCGCACTTTCGCCATGAACAGTCCGATGGCCTGGCTGAAGGTGTCGCCTGTATTGATGATGGCGGAGGTGTAGTCAAAATTGTGCATGGTGAACCCTTTTTTCTCGTCCCAGGCGGGAGCGGTGACGTGCTCTTTGCGCGTGACGATGGAGAGGATATCGTTCTGCAAATTGACGTTCTGTTCGCCCATGTACGCCTGCGCCTCCTCCTTGTAGGAGAAATGGCGCTTGAGTTCGGGTTGTTTGAACCAGAACCCGGCTTGGAAACCGTTCTTCTTGAGGTCGGGATCGTGGAAAGGTGCTTTGAACGTTTCTTTCCAACTCTCCATTTCTTCGATTCGGCGTTTGTTGGCATTGAGGTAGAACCGGATGTCGGGTGATTTTTTCAGTTCCTCGAACCGCTTTTCCTGTTTGCCGCGCTCGCTGTTTGCCCAGCGGTTGGGATCTGCCCAGAAAGCGTTTTTCTGCTTGAACTCGGGAGCGGAGGTTTCCTCATCAAGGCGCAAGTAACGTTTCACAGAGATATTGCCTGCGAACTTGTTGCGCTCGTCCTCGGTCTTGCAGGCGAGGTAGGCACGTACGTCCTTGTCCTTGCGGAGTTGGCCGAGTTCGGCAGTCTTCCGGTAATAATCGGTGTCTTTGTATTTGCAGGTGGTATATTCTTGTTTTTTGGCGAGGAACTTGTCGTCAGTGGTGATTTGACGCAGTTGTTCAAACTCCTTGAAGGCGTCAGATTGCTCAATTTCGCGGTAACGTTTGGCATCGCTGAGAAGTGAACGGATATGTTTCTCGAAGCGCTCAGTGGACAGAAGTTTGCCTGTCAGGCGAAGGAAGAATAGATTCATAATAATTATTGTTTCGTTGATTCGTGATTTCGTAATGTCGTTATTGGGAGAATTCGACCGTTAAGCGTCAATCTTGGCGTAGGTGGCGTTCTGTTCGATGAACTCGCGTCGTGGTGCCACGTCGTCGCCCATGAGCATGGCGATGGTGCGGTCCGCCTCGGCGGCGTTCTCGATGGTGACCTGTTTGAGCATGCGGCGCTCGGGGTCCATGGTGGTTTCCCACAGTTGTTCGTCGGACATCTCACCGAGACCTTTGTATCGCTGCGTTTTGATCAGTTTCTCGTCACCGCCACCGTATCGGAGGATGAAGTCATGACGCTGCTGGTCGTTCCAGCAGTACTCGCTGTAATTGCCTTTAGAGCACTTGTATAGCGGCGCCATGGCGATGTAGAGGTGCCCGGCGTCGATGACCGCCTTCATGTGACGGAAGAAGAAAGTGATAATCAGCGTGGCGATGTGTGCACCGTCCACGTCGGCATCCGCCATGATGATGACCTTGTGATAACGAATGCGGCTGAGGTTGAGCGCTTTGGGGTCTTCGGGAGTGCCGATGGTCACGCCCAATGCAGTAAAGATATTGCGTATTTCCTCGCTCTCGAACACTTTGTGCTCCATGGCTTTCTCGACGTTGAGGATCTTACCGCGCAGCGGCAGAATGGCTTGGTGGAAACGGTCGCGTCCGGTCTTGGCAGTACCGCCTGCGGAGTCACCCTCGACGAGGAAAAGTTCGCACTCGGCGGGGTCTTTGCTCTCACAGTCTGCCAGTTTGCCGGGCAGTCCGCCCCCGCTGAGGGGTGATTTGCGCTGTACGTTCAGTCGTGCATTGCGTGCGGCGATTCGTGCCTGTGCAGCAAGTATGACTTTCTCCACAATCCTGCGTGCATCGTCGGGGTGTTCCTCCAGATAGTTGGTGAGTGCCTCGCTGACCGCCTGGTTGACTATTCCCATCACTTCGGAGTTGCCGAGTTTGGTCTTGGTCTGTCCCTCGAACTGAGGTTCAGCCACTTTGATGGAGATGACAGCCGTGAGCCCTTCGCGGAAATCGTTGGGGTCGATGGTGGACTTGCCCTCTTTGTCGCGTAGTTTGGCTTTTTCGAGGAGTTTGCTTTCCTCGGCGTACTTGTTCATGACGCGTGTGAGTGCCGCGCGGAAACCAGCCACATGTGTACCTCCTTCGATGGTGTTGATATTGTTTACGTAGGAGTGTACGTTCTCGTTGAAATCGGTGTTGTATATCATAGCGACCTCGACGGGTGTGCCGTACTTGTCGGTGTTGAGGTGAATCACATCCGAAATGAGCGGGGTGCGGGTCTGGTCGATATAACGCACGAACTCGGAGAGTCCCTTCTCAGAATAATATATCTCACGCTTGTATGGGAAATCGGGCATGGTCTGTTTGCCATCCTCGTCGATGAAGGGCTGTGCCGCTTCTCGCTTGTCAGTCAGGGTGATACGTACACCTGCGTTGAGGAAAGCCAACTCGCGCATACGGTCTGCGAGGCGGCTCCATTGGTACACGGTCTCAGTAAAGATAGTGTCATCGGGCCAGAACTGCACGCGTGTGCCGGTGCCCTCTTCCTCCTCGATGTAATGACCGGTGACGGTGACGGGGAACAGCGGTTTGCCCTTGGCGTATTCCTGTTGATAGACATTGCCGTCGCGGCGCACGGTGACCTTGAGGTGGTTGGAGAGCGCATTGACGCAACTGACACCCACGCCGTGCAGACCGCCGGAGACCTTGTAACTGTTTTTGTTGAACTTACCGCCGGCATGCAGTACGGTCATTACCACTTCCAATGCCGAGCGGTGCTCCTTGGGGTGTTCGTCCACCGGAATACCACGACCATTATCCTGTACGGTGATGCTATTATCCTCGTTGATAGTGACTTCAATATGGTTGCAGAACCCCGCGAGCGCTTCGTCGATAGAGTTGTCCACTACCTCATAAACCAAATGGTGCAAACCCTTTACGGAAATGTCACCAATATACATGGCCGGTCTTTTACGCACGGCCTCCAAGCCTTCGAGCACTTGAATACTCTCGGCACCATAATTTTCTTGTTCTGCCATTATTTTATTGCTTTCTGTTTAGTCCGGTTGATTTTTTAATTTCGTTGCAAATTTACTGCTTTTTTTGGACATGAGCAAATAATTGCCCCACTTTTTTCGCAAAAGTGGCTTAGATGTCAAAAAAACGCCCTTTTGCGCCTTTTCTGTAAACGCCGACAGGGTGTCGGTGGTTGCACTTTGTCGTCTTAGAAGGCAAATAATAAGGATTATCGGTTCAAATGGCTTTGAACTGTTTTTGGTCGGGGTCGTACCGGTATCCGTTGGTGAGGAGGTACGTTGTCAGTTCGTCCGGCTCGCGGTTGAAATTGTAACAAAGGGAGTCGAGGGAATCGAACTCCTCGTCCCGCAACAACATGTTGATGGTGGAAACCAGGATGGCGGGTGTTTGGGGTAAAGTGTCCATTATCGTTATTATTTTTGGTTTGTTATTCCGCGACAAGAACCGTAGCGGCGGTGTGAGCGGTAAATTCGGGCGCAATCTCGCTGACGGCATGCGCGAGTCCGGCAAGCGTGGAGCCGGTGGCACTGACATAACAATCGTACGTAAGAACGGTTGTTCCGCGCGACAGGTGCTCCACATAGAAGACCTCATCCGCGTTGCGCACTTCTCTGTAATACAGTGCATTGTCCTGCCAACCATATGCGGATAGTTCAATCGGCTCCAAGGTGGCGGGGCGGCGGTCAGTAATCACTACATTATCCATTTCGCGGTCGGTAGTGAGTCGTAGGGTGACGCGCACCGTTTCGCCCTTGACGAGCGGTGTGCCGGCAGAACGTGTATGGTCTGTCCGCTCGTACTGACGCTCTATCCGGATGGCGCGGGAGGCGAAGGGTGCCAGTTGGTCGGACGGCGCCGTGTAGGACGCCATCAGCGCGCCCCAAGCGGGACGACCGGCGGAATGGTGCAGGGTGTAGGTGCACGTGGAGTCCGGAAGCGCCATGTACTGCACAGACGCACTATCAAGAGTACAGGGTATGTCCCCCGGTTGGTCCGCCACCAAGGCAAAAGTGGCGTACGCGTTGAGCGAGGAGTTTCCCCAGCGGGTGGCACGCCGGTTGAGGAATAGCCACTGACGCAATGCTTCCACCTCTGCGGGCTGTGGGTCTATGCGGCTGAATGCCAACAAGAATGTGGCTTGCAGATCCGCCTGACTATACCACCACCAACGGTCGGGCAAGTTGTTCCAATACATGCCGTGTGCGGGGTCGATGGTGGCGTATCTGCGTAGTCCGTTTATTATCCTCAACGCCCGCTCGTGTTGTCCGGCGCGTTCGAAAGTGAGTGCGAGGACGGGCCAAGAGGTCAGTTCGGAGGTGTTCAACTGCGCATAGAGCGAGTCCAACGCCGCAGCAAGGATACGACTAACACCGTCGGAGGTTTTCTCCGTGCACAGGGCTCTTACACAGGCATATTGGGCGAACTGCGAATAGTCGGGCAGGGAGTCGTGATGTGCCTTGCGGTAGTCTGCTTCGCGCCGGAGGACTTCTTTATCCAAATATGCCACAGCGCGAGTTTTGTGCCCATCTATTCGTGGGTCAGAGGCATCCATTTCGTGCAGTTCGGCAAGCAGTGATACTACGCGCAGGGTCAAGTAGAAAGAGGAGGAACTGCCGTCATGTTGCAGCCACGAGAACGCGCCGCCAAGACGCTGATAACGACTCAGTTTGTCGAGCAGCGGAGATACATTGACGGGGCTGAGCCGTGCAGGATACTGCTTTGACAACCGGTTTCGAAGAGACAGCGCGTACAGGTTGTGTGCTACTTGCAGTACGGTGACGGCAGTTGAATCGACACTATCCGGCAATTGGTCCACGGTGTATGCAACGGGGTCGTTGCAGAACATGAGTGTCACATTGCGGTTCATGGCTCCAACGGGAGGGTCCGGTAACGAAAGGGTGAGCAGCGTGTCTGTGGCATGCAGGTAGAATGGCACCGCCTCGGTCACCGGTTCGGTAAGAGGCAGAACAGCAAGCAGCCGCTGTTCTCCGTCAGACGACCCCTCGGAGGATCGCACCTGCGCCCGCACGATGACATCGGCATGCTCCGCTTGGTACGGGAAGAACAGCGTCTGTGATGAAGCGGCGGGGAGTGACATGTCGGCAGAGTATGCAGCCAACAGGCTGTCTGTTTGTGCGTGGCGCACCTGAAGGGTAACCGACACCTGGCGGGTGGAGTCGGATGTGTTGGTGATATCACACGGCAGGCTGATTCTGTCGCCTTGGCGCATGAAGCGGGGGAGTGCCAACCGCAACATCAGTGTGCGGCGTGCAATGAGCGTGCGCTGCATGTAGTCGGAGACACAATGGTCGTTCCATGCCATCGCCTGTACGAGCCACTTGGTGTTGTCGGGCGGACAGCGGAAAGACACGTGCACATCCCCATTGGCATCGGTCTGCAGATCGGGAAGGTAGAGTGCCAACCGTGTGTCGCCTTGGCGGAGGGTGACGGCACTCGTTTCCGCCGGTTGGGAGGGAGTCTGCGATTCCTCTTCGAACTCAAACTCGTCCATCTCGTATGCTACGTTTTCATCAGAACTATATGTGTTTCTCGACTTGAGCGAGGCGATACCCCTGACTACGCCAAAACCGGTGGTAACCACCTCGTGGAGGGTCTGTTTGTCCTCCTCCATGACGACATAGATGTTGTTTCCTGCGGGACACAGGACGGGCTTCATTCCCACCAAGGAGAACGATAACTTGGCATCGGGATGTACCGCCATACAGAAATATCCATCGTAGTCGGTAATGGTG
>CAMOMF010000198.1 GCA_946619625.1 uncultured Bacteroidales bacterium | reverse complement strand
GATGGTTTTCTCGTCCTGGCGCCGGTTGGTCATCTCGTAAAGGATATGACCAGCCTTCCAGTCCTCGTCTTTCACCTCTTTAATCATCTTGATCCAGAAATCGGGAATACCCATCGCCAAACGATAGTCGAAGCCCATGCCGCCGTCCTTGATAGGCGAAGCCAAACCCGGCATGCCTGACATCTCCTCGGCAATAGTCACCGCTGACCTGCGAACCTGGTGAATCAGTTTGTTCGCCAAGGTAAGGTAGCAGATGGCATCACCGTCCTGATTCATGTTATAGTAGGAATCGTATCCGTTGAAATCCTCCCCCAGACCGTGAGAGCGGTAAATCATGGAGGTCACTCCGTCGAAACGGAAGCCGTCGAAATTATATTCGTCCAACCAGAACTTGCAGTTGGAAAGCAGGAAATGAATGACCTGCGGTTTTTGGTAATCGAAGCAGAGCGAGTCCCAAGCCGGATGCTCGCGACGGACACCTTCATGGAAATACTGATAGGGTGTGCCGTCAAAATTGCCGAGCCCCTCCAGTTCGTTCTTCACAGCGTGGGAATGAACCAGGTCCATGATGACCGCGATACCCCTGCCGTGTGCATCATCAATCAGGGCTTTCAACTCTTCGGGCGTACCGAAACGCGATGACGCGGCAAAGAAACTGCTCACATGGTAACCGAACGAACCGTAATACGGATGTTCCTGGATGGCCATTATCTGGATGCAGTTGTAGCCGAGTGCCTCCACACGCGGAAGGACATTCAGGCGGAACTCTTCGTAAGTGGCAACACGTTCTTCGCTGCCTGCCATGCCTATATGGCACTCATAAATGAACAATCCTGAATTATTGCGGTTGGTCTTCACCGGCAGTTTGTGTGCAAACTTGTACGACTTGGGTGCCCACACCTGTGCAGAGAATATCTTCGTACGGTCGTCCTGCACCACACGCGTAGCATACGAAGGAATACGTTCACCCGCACCGCCATACCACTCTACCAGCAGTTTGAACAGTTGACCATGCTGCAGGGCTTTCTTGGGCAGAGAGATTTCCCAATTGCCGTTACCGAGCGACTGCAGGCGATAACCTTCGGACTTATGCCAATGGTTGAAGTCGCCTATCATGTAGATTGCGGTGGCATTAGGCGCCCACTCACGGAAGACCCACCCTTTGGCTGTCTGGTGAAGTCCATAATACAAATAACCATCGGCAAAATCACGCAACGGTTTACCGGCTGTCAGTTCCTTCTCTCTACGGAGAAAGTACTCGTACCGCCCTTCAATAGCACGTGCGTAAGGCTTCAGGTACGGGTCGGACTGAATCAGTTTCAATTCCTTCATAATAACGGGGAGTTAATGAACTATTGCAACACTTTGGCTTTA
This sequence comes from uncultured Bacteroidales bacterium, assembly GCA_946619625.1. Classification (GTDB taxonomy): domain Bacteria; phylum Bacteroidota; class Bacteroidia; order Bacteroidales; family Paludibacteraceae; genus Colicola. Next base: position 12,213 of record CAMOMF010000198.1, on the reverse strand, counting down.
ACGATAATCTTGCGATACACTTTACCCGGGGCGATACCGGGCTGATGCGCGTCCTCGGGAAAGAAGACGGCAAAATGTCCTGCCGGCACAGAGAACTTGGCTGTAGCCTTGTCGGCATAGAACTCAACATCTTTCTGCTCGTTGTACTCCGTGGTGATATCTTGGCAGTCCACTTGCGCTTTCCAACCCATTTCCTCGTCGGCTGTGAGCGGAATTTGGATATCCAAATACTCCTTGTGTGCCTCCATGCGGCAATCAGCCTCCGCTTTGCCGTGAAAATCGTTTATGTTCACAATAAGGTCATCACCCTCCAGCTTGATTTTACAAGCCGGCAAACTCTCGAGATCGTTCGCGGCGTAGAATTCCATAAAGCGCTCCAATCCCGGTACGGAGTCGTAGTAGTTTGCAGCATTTTCTAGTTTGTCCAAAATCATATGTTGTGCATTGTTGATTAGTTGTCGTTTACAATAGCGCGAATATTTTACTTTCGCGCTGCAAAGTTACAAATAATTTTTGACATATGCAAGAAAAAAAAGTAATTTTTTCTTCTTTTCCGGTCAAAAAGCACTTTTTTAGTAAAAAAAGCAGGCACTTGGGGTGTCTGCTTTAGCGATGTAGGGCGTAGTGCCGATGAGTTAGAGAAGTCCGATAATGGTGTCGTCCTCACCCTCTACGAAAGAGAGTTTGTTCTCGCGCGCCAACCAGCCGATAGCCTGGTTAAACTCGTCCACCTTCAGTTTAGTAGCTTTTTTCAGTGCTTTAGAAGAGAGTGCGCCGCCTTGCAGTGCATTCCAGATGAGACCTGCGTTCTCACCAATCAATTCTACTGTCATAATTCCTAACAATTAATTTTAGACTTAAATACCTGCAATTGTTTTGCCAAATGCAGTGCAAAGTTACAACTTTTCCTTGAAATAGCCTAATTTTTGCCCTACAATCTTAACAATTGTATGCTTTTTCTTAAACACAGAAAACTTTTCTTTCCTAAAACCAGTTACAAAAGAGAATATCTGACTTGCGAAATTGCAATATACGAAATGACAAAACCGGCACATATGCGCCGGTTCTTGCCTAATTATCGGTCTGCTTATTTCTCCGCAACCACTTTCTCTACATAGGCGATTGCGTCGCCGACAGTAGTGATCTTGGTTGTTTCTCCGTCGGGGATAGAGATACCAAACTCTTTTTCAAACTCCATGATGAGTTCCACGGTGTCAAGACTATCAGCATTGAGGTCGGCGGCAAGTGATGCCTCCGGAGTAACAGCAGACTCTTGTACGCCCAATTTATCAGCGATAATGGCGATTACTTTCTTTTGAATTTCTTCGTTCATAATGTATTTATTTATTGTGTTAATATTCTGTTCCGATAGCACAAACCGTTTTTTTACTATTAAAAAAACTTTTGCGGGTGCAAAGTTACAACTATTTTTTGACATATGCAAGAGAAAAACGAAAAAAATTGCTTTTTTTCACTTTTCCCTGATTAGTCTTCTGCAAATCGAACAGTTATTTTCCCTACCCGCATGCCGGATTTGCCCATTTGGGAGAGCACCACTTCGTGACCATCCGCATCGGTGACTCGCTCGCCGCAGAACACATGGTGGGTATGTCCGCCTATGACGATATCCACTCCGCGCATCTGTTCCGCCAACTTGAGGTCACTGACGCCATTGGGACTATCTGTGCCAAGATGGCTCAATACGACAACCAGGTCACAATGCTTGTCCTCGCGCAGGATTTGCGCCGTCATGTTGATGACCGGCAGCGGCTCCAGATATTGTATGCCGCCGAAATTTTCTTTGGCAATCAGATCGTCAGGCGACACTCCTACGCCTATCACGCCAATCTTCAGCCCTGCCCGGTTGATTACCACATACGGTTTGACCATCCCCTCCAGCACGGTGCCCGTAAAATCATAGTTGGCACACACAAACGGGAACCGGGCCATCCTTACCAGCATAGCCAGGGTATCCAATCCGTTGTCGAACTCATGATTGCCAAAGGTGGCGGCATCGTAGCCCATGCGGTTCATGGCGTCCACCTCCACACGTCCGCGGAAGTAGTTGAAATACGGTGACCCCTGCGAGAAATCACCGGCATCCAACAACAACAGGTTCGGGTCTTTCTCGCGCTCCATGGCAATAAGTCCCATACGACGGGCATACCCCCCCATGTCGGCATTCTTTTCAGCGCCAGGATTGGTAGGCTCTACCTGCGAGTGGGTGTCATTGGTATGAAGAATAGTGAGCGTAGCGGGCTTTTGCGCACAAGACGAAAGTAATACTGCACACGCGCACGCACATAGTATAAGGTGACCTTTTTGCATAAATGATATGTTGTGTATTGATTGCATACTAAAAACGCTTTTCCAGTTCTGTTTCCAGCACCCTGCTTACCACCGTTTTACCGTCGGGTGTCTTGGTGTAAACGGGCAGGGCAAACAGTTGCTTGAGTATGTTCACCATCTCCTGTTCGGGGAGGGCTTTGCCATAAGGCACTGCCGCGTCACGCGCCATGGCGAGCGCTATCTGCCGGTTCCATTCGGTGCGGGCATTGATACCCGTCTCGCGCACTGCCGCCAGAATGTCGGTAAGGCAACGTTGCGGTGCCTCCGCTCCCAATAACGCCGGTGTCGAGTTGATGGCATAGGCGGTGGAAGACAGTTGTTCCAGTTCAAACCCCACGTCCAGTAACTGATCCTGCAGTTGCCGCATCAGTTGCATATCGTCCGCCGACAGTTCGATGGTCTCGGGGAAAAGCAGCTGTTGCCGCACCGGTCTGCCGGAACGCATCTGCTGCTCAATCTCTGCAAAGAGGATGGTGAGGTGGGCACGGTGTTGATCCACTATCATCAAACCGTCAGACACCGGCACCAGGATATACCTGCCCATCACTTGCATCGGTTTGATATCTTCAGGCAGACTGACCTCATCGGTTATCTCGGGCTCGTCATACAATTTCTCCCACCCTTTCACTTGGGACTTTTGCGGAGCGGAATACGATGCCCTCGCCTGCACCTCAAACGGGTTGTAGTTGGGGTTGAACGACATCCTCGGCTGTTTGACCTTAGCGGGATCGATAGTGGTCTGGGGCAGGTCCAGTTCGGTCAGCGGCATATCAAAATCGATACTCGGCGCCACATGGAACTTACCCAATGACTCGCGCACAGCAGCCTGCAAGATTTGCCAGATAGTCTGCTCGTCAGCAAACTTTATCTCCGTCTTGGTGGGGTGGATGTTCACATCAATAGACTCCGGCGCAATATCGAAGTAGATGAAATAAGAGGGGTTATGTTCCGGCGGGAGCATACCCTGGTAGGCGGTAAGTACGGCTTTTTGGAAATAGGGATGCCGCATATACCTGTTGTTCACAAAGAAATACTGCTGGGGACTCTTGCTCGCATACTCGGGCTTGCCTACAAAACCCCGGATGGAGACGATGTCGGTGTCGGTGCGCAGTTCCACCAACCCGGCAGTGAACTGGTTGCGCTGACTCTTGCCAAACACCTGCTCAATGCGTTGTTTGTGCGTCCCTTTGGTCAAGTCCAACAACACCTCGTCGTCGCTGACCAGCGTGAACGCCACTTGCGGATTTACCAGTACAATCCGATAGAACTCAATAAGGATATTGCGCAGTTCGGTGCGGTTGGGTTTCAGATATTTGCGCCTTGCGGGAGTGTTGAAAAAGAGGTTCTTCACACGGATATTCGTTCCCACGGGTGCCTGACATATCTCTTGCCGGATCACCTGCGAGCCTTGTATCTCCAGCAATGAGCCCACCTCGTCTTCGGGTCGGCGGGTGGTTACCTCCACCTGCGCCACCGCACAGATAGCCGCCAGTGCCTCTCCGCGGAAGCCCATGGTCGTGAGGGCGAACAGGTCCGCCGCCTCTCTAATCTTGGACGTGGCATGCCGCTCAAAAGCCATGCGCACATCCGTCTCGGACATTCCTTTACCGTCATCTATCACCTGCACCAGCGTCCTTCCCGCCTCGCGCACGAGCACCTGAATAGTAGTGGCACCCGCATCAAGCGAGTTCTCCACCAGCTCTTTTATGCAAGAGGCGGGCCGCTGGATCACCTCGCCAGCGGCAATCTGATTCGCCACACTATCAGGAAGCAGATGAATGATGTCCATTGGTTTACATTATTCCCAACAGATAGACTCCGAAGAGCAGTATCAACAGGAGTACTATCCACAAGCGTAACTTACTGTTCCGTTCTTCACGCGCCCGATAAGCGGACATACCCGCCTCATGCGCCTCACGGAAAGAGCCTCTATGAAGCGTGGACACGAAGGGTTTGCCGTTTTTGGTGGTGACAGAAGCCTCTCCTTCAGTCTCACCTTTGGCAGCCGACTCGGCAGCACGTTTCGCCTGCAGAGCCGCCAGTTTTCTATCCATCTCGTCCTTCTTGGGGTCGTAGTAGATAGGCCGGTAATCCCATGTGGGAGGTTTGTTGATTTTGGGAAACAGAACGGACATAGTAACGGTAACATTTTAACACCTGAAGGGCACCACGCCGAGCACCCTTCAGGTTATAGTATTCGGATTATTTTTTACTTAACGATGTTCAGGAAAGTCTCGTCCTCGGCATACTTGGCGAACTCGATATCCTGAGCAGCCTTCGCCTTCAAGGAAGCGTCGGCAGCCACGGCGCTGCGCAGACCGGCATACACACCGTCGCGGTTATTGGTGCGGGCGGCAACCACGGCCTCCAAGTAGTGGGTGGTGGCGTTCGGTTCTGCTACGGCAGCCAGCGTCTTGCGCGCTCCGGCATAGTCCTCATTCAGAATCTGCTGGATAGCGGCGTTGTTGGTGGCCGTCTTGCCATAAGCGGAAGATGCCTTCTGGTAGTCACCTGTCATAGTGTAGTAGGTTCCCATGGCTGCATCCAGATTACCGGTGGTACCGGCAGCTTTGCCCAGATATTCGCCCGCTTTCTTCACATCGCCTTTAGCCATGGCAGCCACACCGGCGTTGTAGTTCACGTCAGGATTGTTGCTGTCGATAGACAGGGCTTTCTGGTACATACGCGAAGCAGACTCTACGTTGCCTTGTTCAAACATGACGATACCCAGGTTGTTCCAACCGCGAAGGTCAGAAGGATACAGTTCGGTCACTTTCTTGTAGATAGCCTCTTTCTCGCCTGCTTTGTTCGTGAGGGTGGCAGCATAAAGCAACTCCTCTACCGACAGTTCTGCGGGGTTCTCCTTAGCCAACTTGGCGATCTCGTCATCCGAGCGGCCGATGATGTCGGTGGTCAGCACCAGACGCGAACGGCGCAGTTTGGGCAGCACGTCCTCGGCGATGCTCTTATATACAGCGGAGAGGTTCTTGATTTGCGCCTCACGCTCTTCGGGGTCGGAGTACATGGACAGCACGCGCAGAACCAACTCTTTGTCCTGAATATTGCTGTTCTCCATCAGTTTCTTGAAGCCTTCCCAGTCCTCAGCGGTTACTTCGCCTTCGATGTCGGCGTTCACCTTGTTCTTCTTCAGCTGGCGTGCCAGGTACTTCTGAGCCACTTTCTGGCGGTCCTCAGCCAGACGCTCGTTCAGGTTCATGCCACCGTCAGGAGAAGCATAGCCCAACACTTCCAGCGAGGAAATCATCTTCTTCTCATCCTGGTCAGCGTCCTTGATAGCCTGCTGCAGGTCCTTCATCGCCTGACTCTTGGTCTCCGAGTCGCGAAGGTTGGATTGCTGGATAAGGAACTTGATGTCTGCCTCTTGCATGGCTTGGATAATGCGCTGGAACTTGTCGGGGGTGACTGCCAATTCGTTGTCCTGTGCAATGGCAAGCGTAGCGGTGGAGTTCACGCCGTCAGCCACCTTCAGGTCGGGCACGTCATACACTTTCTTGCCGGCAGAAGCCTTGAAGCGCAGGCAAAGCACGCAACGGTCCATATCCTTGGTGTAAGGGCAGGAGAAACTCTGCGAATAGGTGCCGCCGTTCTTGTAGTTCACCACGGTACCATTCTCTTTGGCCTTCTCACCTACGTAGGTCATGGTCTCGCCAACCACTTCCTTGTCGCCATACTTCAACACGGGAGTTACCTCCAGAATACCGTTCTTGGCAAACTTCTTCTCGGGGAAAGTACCGGTTATTTCAGCACTAATTTTGCCTCCAACAACTGTCAGAGGACTTGGGTTACAATTCAACTGATCCGGAGTGGGAACAGTTTTGTTGCAGGCTGTAAGCAGCATCAAGGCTACTACAGACAGGAGTATTAAAGATTTTTTCATACTATTGATAAAATATTTTTATTTGTTGTTTGCTGTGTTGTTCATTTGCGGTGGTAGGGGGTCCCGATGCCCGAATTCGGACTCTTAGCAGCATTTTTCACCGCTTCTATCCAAATTCGGTGCAAAGTTAATATTTTTTTTTCAAATATGCAAGCAAACTGCCAAAAAAATTTGCATATGTCAGAAAAAAGCAGTAACTTTGCACGCTTTTTGGCGCAACTTATGCTATAAAACACATAAAAATTAAATAGAATATGCAAACTGTTGTAGTGCGATTTGTGGGAGACTCCGGCGACGGCATGCAGCTCACCGGCAATCTCTTCTCCTCGCTTTCGGCTATCTTGGGTGACGAAATCTCCACGCTGCCCGATTTTCCCGCCGAGATTCGCGCCCCGCAAGGTACGCTGGGCGGAGTAAGCGGCTTTCAGGTGCAGTTGGGCAAGGGCGTTTACACCCCAGGTGACAAAGCCGATGTGCTGGTAGCCATGAACGCTGCCGCTCTGAAAGTCAACGTGAAAAACATCCACGACCATTCGGTCATCCTGTGCGACATGGACTCCTTCACCGCCAAGGATCTGGAAAAAGCCCTGTACAAGACCGACAACCCCTTCGTAGAATTGGGTTTGCCCGAAACGGTACAGATTGTGCCGGTCAACCTGACCTCGCTCACCAAGGAGAGTCTCAAGGACTCGGGGCTGGATAACAAAGCCGTCATCCGCTCCAAGAACATGTTCGCCTTGGGCTTGGTTTGCTGGCTGTTTGACCGCCCTATCGACCACGCCATCCATTTCCTGGAGGACAAGTTCAAGAAGAAACCTGCGCTGATTGCGCCTAATGTCAAGGTGCTGACCGACGGCTACAACTACGGGCAGAACCTTGCCATGGACATCAAGCAGGTTCGCATCGAAAAAGCCGAAGAGAAAGAGCACGGCCGTTACACCTCTATCGCCGGCAACAAAGCCACGGCATGGGGGCTGATAGCCGCAGCGGAAAAAGCGGGTAAGCGCCTGTTCCTCGGCAGTTATCCCATCACTCCCGCCACGGACATCATGCAGGAGTTGGCGGCACGCAAGGACTGCGGCGTGATGGTCGGGCAAGCCGAGGACGAGATCAGCGGCGTTTGTACGGCTGTGGGTGCCGCTTTTGCCGGCGACTTGGCATGTACCAGCACCTCGGGCCCCGGTCTGTCGCTGAAGAGCGAAGCCGTGGGACTGGCAGTCATGGCGGAACTGCCATTGGTGGTCATCGACGTACAGCGCGGCGGACCTTCTACGGGACTGCCTACCAAGACCGAACAGACCGACCTGTTACAAGCCGTCTATGGTCGCAACGGCGAGTGCCCCGCGGTCGTGATGGCTGCGTCCACTCCCGCCAACTGCTTCGACTATGCTTACATGGCAGCGAAGATAGCCTTGGAGAACATGACTCCTGTCATCCTGCTTACCGACACTTACCTTGCCAACGGCACGTCCCTGTGGCGCATACCCGAACTGGCCCACCTGCCTGAGATACACCCGCAGGGGGCTCCCGCAGAGCTGAAAGGACACTTCAACCCCGCCCTGCGCGACGAAAACGGCGTGCGCTACTGGGCTTTCCCCGGTATGGAGGGTTTCGAGCACCGCAACATAGGTCTGGAAAGAGACAGCGAGAAAGGCACTATCAGCACCGACCCCAAGAACCACGAACGGATGGTACGCGCCCGTGCCGCCAAAGTGCAGCAAGTGGAGAACCGCATCCCCTACCTGAACGTGCAGGGCAATGCCGCCGCTGACACGTTATTAGTGGGTTGGGGCTCCACAGAGGGACACCTGCACGCCGCTGCCAATGAACTGAACTGCGCACTGGCACACTTCAATTTCATCCACCCGCTCCCGCGCAACACCCGTTCCGTGCTGGCACGGTATAAGAAGATTGTCGTGTGCGAACTGAACAGCGGGCAGTTTGTGGCATACCTGCGGAGTCAGTTCCCCGACATCCATTTTGAGCAGTTCAATAAAATAGAAGGTCAGCCGTTCCAAGTGGCGGATATTGTGGAATATGTTAAATCGTTGTAATCATGGAAGCAAGTCAGTTTAAATCAGACCAATACGTACGTTTTTGTCCGGGCTGTGGCGACCACGCCATTGCAGCGGCACTGCAGAAAGCAATGGCAGAAATTGGCATCGAGCCGCACAAGATTGCCGTCATTTCCGGTATAGGCTGCTCCAGCCGTATGCCGCACTACCTGGCTCCCTACGGGTTCAACACTATCCACGGCCGCGGCGCGGCGATTGCCACCGGCGTCAAGACCTCGCACCCCGAACTGACCGTCTGGCAGATGACCGGTGACGGCGACTGCCTGGCTATCGGAGGCAACCATTTCATCCACTCCATGCGCCGCAATGTGGACCTGAATATCTGTCTGTTCAACAACCGCATTTACGGTCTCACCAAAGGACAGTATTCACCCACTTCACCCAAGGGATTTGTCAGCAAGTCGTCTCCTTTCGGCACGGTAGAGCGTCCGTTCATTCCGGCGGAACTGTGCTTCGGCGCACGCGGCACGTTCTTTGCCCGCACCCTGGATGTGGACATGCCCACCACCGTTGCTTGCATGGTGGCAGCGCAGCAACACAAAGGTGCCAGTCTCATCGAGTGCCTCGTCAACTGCGTCATCTTCAATAACGGCACGCACAACTGGATTGCAGACCGCACCATGCGCGAAGACCACTCTATTGTCCTTCGACAGGGCGAGCCGATGATCTACGGCAAGAACCGCGACAGAGCACTCGTACTGGACTACACCAAGGGACTGCTGCCAGTGCTGGCAGTAGTTATCAAGGGCGAAGACGGTTCGTGGCGCGACAAGGCGGGAAACATCCGTCTGGAGGAAGATATCCTCGTGCATGACGCCACCATTGCCGACCCCACCATGCACCGTATGCTCGCCCTCATGGGACAACACGACACCATCGAAGGCAAAGCTGCAGCAGAGAACGCCGAGGCGCAGGACCCCTTCGCTTTCCCCATCGCACTGGGTGTCATCCGCAGCGTGGAGGAGGAGACCTACGATGAAGCGGTCAACCGGCAGATTAACGAGATTCATGCTACTGCCAAGACTGCCACGTTCGATGCCCTCACACGCACTCTCGAGTCGTGGGAGTTGTAAAGCGGTCTGACATAGTTTGATTTTTTGTTTGAGGTGGTTTGACGTTGTTCCGACCACCTCAAACTATTTCAAACAGCCCGCAGGGCGCTCAAACCACCTCAACCCTTAAAATGGTACACTTTCATTCGGGAAACGCGCACGCACGTGCCCAAAACTATGCCTAAAATGCATTTTATGGGGCATATTCACAAAAAAGTTCCAAATAAATTTGGAAATATCGAAAATTTTTCGTACCTTTGCACTCAGTTTTGAAACAATCTGCACCTAAACCTGTTTTACTGTTTTGCGCTTTTGTTTCGGAGCCACACTAACGGGCACTGATAAAAGTTGCTTTATTTTGGTGCCTTAATTATTAACCCGGATTTTAACTACCCGTTAGCCCTATCAACCTAACCGTAGCAAGAATCTGTTAAAAATTTTATTCATGATTAAGAACAATGATTTCATTGCTCCGTCCGGGGATATGTACCTCACGACGGACCTGGAACAGGGCTCTCTGCCTCCGTTCCTCACCAAGGCGGTCAGCATTGCCGACCAGCCCGCCCTCCAGGACATGCTCTTGCTGTCCACACTGACCGTATGCAGTTACGCCATGCCGCACATGAAGATGCTGCACGGTGACCCGCAACACACCTATTACCCCCACCTCATGACCATGGTCGTCGCACCGCCCGCCTCGGGCAAAGGCGTCATGAACAACGCGCGACTGCTCATCAAGCCTATTGAAGACCACCTGCGCAAACAAGGCAAGATGGCGGAGATTCCCGCCAACTCGTCCGCCGCCTCTTTTCTGGACATCTACAAACGGTGTGGCGGCGAGGGCTTTATGATGGCAACCGAGATGGACAACCTCTCCAAGATTTGGAAGAAAGACTACGGCGACTACTCCGACCTGTTCCGTCAGGCGTACGAGCACGAGGCATACAGCAAAGTGCGGCGCGCGGACAGCAAAAAGAGCCGTCTGTTGCGCTTCGACGAACCCAAACTGAGTGTCCTGCTATCCGGCACGCCCAACCAACTCAGGCCCCTGTTAGGCTCCGGTGAGGACGGTCTGGCAAGCCGCTTCCTGCCTTATATCGTGTCGGAACTGATGCCCTTCAACCCCAAGGTGCTGATGCACGGTGACCACTACACCGAGAACAGTGCCAAGATGGTGTTCACGCAGTTGGGGGAAGAACTGCTGGCGCGGTGGCAATGGCTGAGCCATCAGGACCACGACTGCCTGTGGAGTCTCACCAACAAACAAGCCGAAACGCTTGGCAAGTACTTACTGGACATGGAAACCCTCGTGAACGACATGCAACTATCTGAAGATGCCATGCCTATCCCCCTCTGTTTCCGTTCCATGTTCATCCGTATGCCCGTGACACTCAAGCGCATAGGCATGGTGCTGAGCACACTCCGTCTGGAACTGCCTGTTCAGGCTGCCGAGCCGCAGCAACCAGCCACCCCATCCGGACCAAGCGGACTGAAGAACTGGGTGCACAAGGTGCTGGGCAAAGACAAACCCGCACCCGCATCTGCATCGACGCATCTTCCCAATTACTCATCTGCGCATTTCCCCGAGGTGCTTTATTGCAGTGACGAGGATTTCCGCACGCTGCTCATCATTGCCGACAAACTGCTGCGCCACCTGATGGAACTGGCAACGGTGCTGCCCGCTCCCGCCAATCCTCTCCCGCTCGAACAACCCGTGCGCCCCACCCCGCCCCGAGCCGAAGAACTACTCGCCCTCCTGCCGGAAAAGTTCACCACAAAAGAGGCAACCAAGATGAGTCATCAATATGGTGTTTCAAGAGCAACATGCACGAGATACCTATCCATCCTGTGTGAGCAAAAATCAATTGTTTCAGTTTCCCGGGGGAAGTATCAAAAAATAGTATAAAAATTATAAGAATGAGCCAATGAGCCTTTCAATGAGTGCATTTATTAATCTGATTATTAAGCAATTGACAAGCAAAATGATTAGGCTCATTGGCTCATTTGAGTTTTCACAACAAACAAATGTAGATTTCACAACAAATAAAAGAAAAACAAATTATGAGCAATAAAGTTGAATATGAAGTGCCAGTAAAAGCCATTCGTGGTAAAGTAGGGAAAAACAGCCATACTTACTGGAGGACACAATTTGGTCAGTCGCACCAAGTGTACTTGGCAAATCCGAGAACACGGAAAAAATCGTCGGAACACGAGAAAGCGTATCGCGCACATTTTGGCCGTTTGCAAAGAAAAGCGGCGGAGATATACCGAGATGAAGAGCGATTGCTGCCATACAAACAGTTGTTTGAACAGCAGACAAAAGACGGAAACATGGTCTTGACCGGCAAAAGGAAGATTTACGTGCGGATGGACTCGTTTGTGCTGGCGTGTTTACTGAAGGAGCAACCATTTGTTGAATAGGGTTGAGAATCATAAGATGGCAAGGGGTGCACTCCCCTTGCTTCATCTTATGGTTATCTTATGGTCATCTTATGGTCATGTTATGGTTGCTATATATGCCGGATGTTGCCCACACCCCCCCCCAATCATTTGCCTGGCATTTACTTTTATTTCGCTTTATATTTACTTTTTGTTTGCTTTTTATTTGGTAGTTTCAAAAATTTTTTGTAACTTTGCACTCGCATTTTGTATGCACAATCTATTTGAACAGCGGGAAAGTACAATTAATCCCACAAAAAGGAAAAATAGCGAGAAAAAATAGAGCAATATGGCAAATATAGAAAAACTCAATCCTTCCGAAATAGTTTCCGCGGAACTACTCGGTGACTTGCGGAAGATAATTGATTCCGCGCGTTCACACGTAGCAGCTACAGCCAAT
>CAMOMF010000197.1 GCA_946619625.1 uncultured Bacteroidales bacterium | reverse complement strand
TTTGCAATTATCTTCTTGTTAGACTATTTCAATCACCAGATTACGGACCGCCGCGAGTTCCAACAAGTGGTGAAAGCACCGTTTCTTGGCGAAATCATTGTGAACAAGGACGGCAAGAACATCGTTGTGGACGGCTCTTCCAATACCGTTTCTGCCGAGATGTTCCGTACGCTGCGTACTAACATGAAGTTCATGTTACCCGAGAAAAAAGGCGCAATTATCTTGGTCACCTCCGCCCTCAATGGAGAGGGAAAATCTTTCGTGTCTGTCAACCTGGCGGCATCCATGGCATTGCTCGGCAAGAAGGTCATTCTCGTTGGTTTGGATATTCGTAAACCGGTGTTGAACAAATATCTTGGTCTGCGGCAGCGCGGAGCGCTTACCTCCTATCTGCTCGACTCGTCTGTCAAAGTGGACGACCTGATTGTGCCCACCGGAGTGGTGGACGGGTTGGATGTGGCACTTGCCGGCGTTATTCCGCCCAACCCCGCCGAACTTATTCAGTCCCCACGGCTTGATACGTTGTTCGACGAACTGCGTGCCCGATACGATTATATCGTTTTGGATACCGCTCCTGTGTTCCTCGTAGCGGATACGTTCCACTTCGCGCTACATGCTGACATCTCTGTCTTTGTCACGCGCGCCAACTACACCTCTCGTGAGATGTTGCCCTTTGTTCAAGAAGTGTACGAGGACAAACGCTTGCCCAATATGGCATGTGTGCTCAATGCCGTTGACCCCGACAAAGTTCATCACCGCTACTATGGTCATTCTTACGGCTACGGCTATGGTTATGGCAATTACAGTGCTTCCGATTCCAAAAAGAAAAAATAACGCTCTTGAACTGGTTCGTCTTAAAAATGCGCATTTCTTCCGCCGCCCTGAAGTTCCGTGACCTTCTGACGGCTGCGAAGATAGAGTTTTTCCTGCCTACTACCAAAACCGTCGTCAAGCGCGGAGAAAAAGAGGAGGCGGTGGAAAAACCATTGCTCTTCAGTTATATTTTTGTCAGGGCGGAAGAGTCTGTAGTGGACGACTTTACAGCAGCAAACGATGGTGTCGCTTTTCTCCGCCAGCGTACATCTGATGGCTCGCTTGGACAACATTTGGTCGTACCGGATTTCCAGATGAAAAACTTTATTCGTGCGGTGGAACAATACACAGGCGACATCCCCTTTGTGGCACCTACGGCGGATATGCTCTCCAAAGGGGACCGGGTGCGCATTATTGGGGGGCCTTTAAAGGGCATAGAGGGCATTTTGGAGGCTCGTCAAGGCAAAGACGGAGGACGCGTTATTGTACGTGTCGGCGACCTCGTAGCCGTCCCTACGGTGGATATCTCTCCTGAGTTTATCGAGGTACTCGAGTTCGCGCCGGAAGGAAAACACCTCTATCAAAAACTGGACTCCTTTCAGCCCCGTTTACTCAAGGCAATCCGGATATATCTGGAAGGGGAACCCGTACCACCCGAATTGGAGGCGCATCTCAAGGTCTTTATCCGGCGTTTTGCCAACCTTTCTGTTCCTGCGCTCAATGCCAAAGTGCGTTTCCTCTGTTACCTCATGCTGGCATATCTTCTTGCCGAACACGGTAATGAGCATGCGACCCCCGTTCTGAAACAGATTCTCGAACTTCAACCTGCACTCAAGTCCGAATCGGCTAAACGACTCGTCGAAAAGACACTTTCTTATCGGGAAAAAATCATAAAAATGCAGATGGGGTGAAAAAAGTACCCTAAAAGTGTGTTTTTCCCCCTAAAAAATTTGCCCATCCCAAATATTTTTTGTAATTTTGCAGACTGAATTATTACGGGCGCAGGCACGTGATAATTTTACCCCCCCCACGGGATTTGTATAACGTTGAAAATTAAAATTGTATGAACTATATTAGTATTTTGTCCAAAACCAAGGGAGCTTTTTTGACGGCACTCATTGCTACAGTGGCTATAGCTCTCCTCGCCCCTTCCTGCGCTACGCGCAAAGATATTCTCTATTTTCAAAACATCGAGGATGTGCAGCCTAAACCGCAGACAACCGAATACGAAGCAGTCATCAAGAAAGACGACCGTCTCGCAATTGTGGTCAGTGGACCGGACAAAACCGTTACCGCTCCTTACAACCTCACCCTTGGTGAAATGGGCGCGAATGTTTCTACTGCATCTTCCAATCCTGAAAATGCCACACTGACCTACCTCGTTGATCCGGACGGAAACATCAACTTCCCGATTCTTGGCACAATCCACGTGGAGGGTATGACGCGTAACCAACTGGTTACTTATCTTCAGAACGAGATTGGTAAGGACGTCAAGGATCCCATCGTTTATGTGGCAATCAAGAACTACAAAATCACCGTCCTCGGTGAGGTCCGTTCTCCTGGTACTTATGTCATGGATTCCGAGAAAATCACGCTCCTGCAGGCACTTGGACGAGCAGGTGACCTCAATCTGACCGCCGAGCGCGAAGGCATCCTCCTCATCCGCGAAGAGAACGGTGTACCCAAGCACTATACGATTGACCTCAAGTCGGCTGAACTGCTCAACAGTCCCTACTTCTACCTTCAGCAGAACGATGTGGTTTATGTCCCCGCTTCTGCCAGCCGCGTCGCTACAGCCACTGCCGCAACGGGAATCTGGTCAACAGCACTCTCGTCTGTTACCACGACCGTCTCGCTCGTTACGCTCATCATATCGCTGACAAGAAAATAATTTTTTTCGCAAAAATTGTTATACATTTTTATAACGGCCTCCTTACCCTCTTCGGACGGTCTCCGTACAACCTCCATACTAAAATAAGAATCTTTTTTATCAATTTCCCTACGATATGGAAACCAACAACATTGAATCAAAATCGCAAGAGCAGCAAGAGCAAGGTCTTGACATTCGTGAACTTCTTGAGTTCATTTGGCGTATTCGCTGGTGGATGATTGCCTCCGCTTTCGTCTTCCTCGTATTGGGATTTGTCTATGCACGTATGCAGACACCTATGTTCCAGCGTCAGGCATGGATCATGCTCAACAACAATGATGGTACCAATACCGAGATGGCTCTCTTCGCTGAACTCACAGGTAACACCCGCGCACGCAAAATAGACAACGAGATCTTTATCCTCAAATCCCCCTCTCTTATGGCGAAGGCGGTGGAAGAACTGAATCTCAATACACGCTATTTCCAATATCGACTTCCCGTCCTGGACCGCTCTTCCTACGGACGCGGACTCTTGGCACACAAACTCTACGAGTTCTACGAGGACAATCCTTATACACTCACCCTTACGACTGACTCACTCTATCCCGAGGAGTTCCGGCCGCAAGCGCTTTCTGTCAAATTCAAGCATACCAAGAATGGCGACATCAAACTCCAGAAGGTCATTCTCAATGGTTACAAGCAGAAACTTCAGAAAAAGGAGTATGCCTATGGCGAGCCCATCGCGCTTGAGGGACTTACCTTTACTCTCACTATCAATGACCTTGCCAAGGAAGAGATGAAGGAAAACTCTTCTTATCTCTGCACGTGGGCAACTCCGAAAATGGCTGCGAAGGCGTTCGAGAAAGCCTTCGACGCAACCGTGGAAACGACCATCAAACAGGCAAAGACCTCTGACGTCGTCACCCTTACTATTTCTGACTCCCGTCCAAAGCGGGCTGAGGATATCCTCAACACGATTATCCTTCTCGCCAACCAAGAGGCGCGCGACTACAAGAATCAGGCTACTCTGCAGACCATCGACTTTATTGACCAACGACTTGATGCACTCGCAAGGGAATTGGGCAATGCCGAACGCAACTACAAACAGTATCAGACCGGTAACACCATCGTCAACCTCGCCAGCCAGTCACAGGCGGCTATTCAGTCTGATATGCAGTACAAAAACCAACTCACCGAGGTCGAATTGCAACTCCAAATCCTTGATATGATTACCGCCTATATCGGCGAACAAGGAGTGGGCGTTTATCAGGTCATCCCTACCAATATCGGACTCCAAGACGCTGGACTGAACTCCATCATTGCCAACTACAACTCTTTCGTTTCCGAACGTAACCGTATGGTGGCAAACTCGTCCGAGACCAACCCCCGCGTGCTCAACATGAACTCGCAATTGGAGGACGGAAAGAAGTCTATTGAACTTTCCATCGCTAACCTTGTCAAGGTATATAATATCCGCGAGAAAGAACTTCGCAAGACCCTTGCAACTTCCCAACGACAAATGGAGTCTCTCCCTGGACAACAACTGGAAGTACAGCAACTCTCTCGTCAGATCGACATCATCGAGCCGCTTTACCTCATGCTCCAGCAAAAACGTGAGGAGGCGCAAATCACCATGTACAGCCAAACGGAGAACTTCCGTATCATCGAGGCTGCCTTTGGCGAGGCGCGTCCTATCAGCCCCAACAAGCGTAGCATCATCCTTGTGGCGTTTATTCTTGGTCTGGCGCTGCCCATCGGAATCTTCTTCCTGCGCATGTTCCTCAAGTCTAAGGTGGAAACCAAGAAAGACGTTACCGACCATGTAGACGCTACCGTCTTAGGTATTGTTCCGCGCCAGAAAGCCGCTTCACCGCTGATTGGCGAAAACGGTCGTGACGCGGTATCCGAATCGTTCAGAATGCTGCGCTCCAACCTCCAGTACCTGAAGGATGTACGCGTCATTCAACTTACCTCTTCTACTCCGGGGGAAGGCAAATCGTTCATCGCAGCCAACTTGGCACTCTCTATCTCGCATACGGGCAAGAAAGTGCTCCTTATGGGTCTCGACCTACGTAAGCCGGTTCTCCCCAAACTCTTCCCGCATATCAAGTTCGACAAGCAGAAGAGTGTCGTTGCCTACCTGATTGGCAAACTGACGGATTTGGACGAGATGGTGCTTCCGTCTGAGGTCTCTCCAAACTTGGATATCATTATGTCTGGTGTTATTCCCCCTAACCCCACTGAGTTGCTCTCGCAGGGTAAGGAAGGTGAGATTATCAACCATTTCCGTGACAAGTACGATTACATCATCGTGGACTCCGCACCGTATCTACCTGTTTCCGACTCCTTCCTTATCAACGCTTTTGTGGACGCTACGCTCTATGTCGTTCGTGCCAACTACACGCCACTCAAGATGTTGCCGGAAATCAACGAGGCAATCCACTCCGTCGCTAAACCGATGAAGAATGTCAACATCGTCCTCAACGACCTCGACCTCGCTGACCGCAAGTACCGTTATGGTTATGGGGCTGGCTATGGTTACGGCTATGGTTATGGACGTGGCTATGGTTATGGCTACGGCTATGGTTATGGTTACGGATATGGTAATGAGTCTGACCAATCCTCCAAGCATCGCCACCACAAGAAATAATCCGCTCTCAGGCACTACAGTCTGTTCAGGACTCCTGCCTCCTCAATTTGCTCCACGAGCAGAAAACTTACGTTCATCTCGCGCACCTGCGTTCGCGCATATATAAAGTAGTACATAGGTTTTACCTCTGTCTTACTGAAGAACGCAAAAACATACTTTACCTCAGAACCCGTTCGAGCATTCGAGCAGGGGAAAGAGAGAAGTATCTGTACCTGAAGATTTTAAGGAAACGGAAAAGAAGCATAAAACACTTAAAATCAGGATAAAAGATAATTAGGTATTGAAGAACAAAATTTTCACAAGTTGATTTTCGACCTCTTCCGACATAAGCAACTCATCACACTCGGGCAACGGGATATCCACAACCATCTCTTGCCCGGAGTGGATGATGGGTTCAAAACTCCGGAGGACTCAATCCGCGCTATCGAAAAGATGGTGCAACATGGCGTCAAGCAGATTGTCTTCACTCCGCACATGAATCCGGATGTTTACCCCAACGAGTCTGAAGCACATTTCCGCGAAGTCTTCGATAAGTTCCAACCGCAGGTCAATGACATCCTGCCTCCCCCTCTAAAGGGAACGGAAGGTGTTCTCAGTTTGGCGGCGGAATACATGGTGGTCAACAACTTCGAAAAACGTGTTGCCGAGCATGCCGACGAATTGCTCACCTATCCCGATGGCAGTATCCTCATCGAGATGAGTTATTTCTTCCGAAGCCGCAATTTCGAGGACGCTATCTTTGAACTGAACATGGCGGGGCTCCGTCCTATCATCGCGCATCCCGAGCGTTACCTCTACATGGTGGACTCCCTTTCCGATTACGACAGGTGGATCGACATGGGTGCACGCCTGCAGATGAACTACCTCTCACTCACCGGACAATACGGCGAAGCGTCTATGAAGATCCTCCGTCACCTCTTGAGCCACGGCATGTACTCTTTCGTGGCAACCGACCTCCATTCCAACGCCCAATTAGACCGTATCCTCACCTCCAAAGTGGACTCCAAACTCCTATCCCAACTCCCCAAGGGAGATTAATTTACTAATATACAAATTGATAAATGCGCAGCATTATTATAACCGGTGGAGCCGGATTCATTGGCTCACACGTTGTTCGCCTTTTTGTGAACAAATATCCCGAGTACAAGATTATCAACCTCGATAAACTCACGTACGCAGGCAACCTCGCTAACCTCAAGGATATCGAGGACAAGCCTAATTATAAGTTCGTGAAGATGGACATCTGTGATTTCGAAGGTGTCCTTCACCTCATGCAGTCCGAACACGTTGATGGCATCATTCACCTTGCGGCAGAGAGCCACGTGGACCGTTCTATCAAGGATCCCTTCACTTTCGCCCAGACCAACGTCATGGGTACGCTCTCACTCCTTCAGGCTGCCAAATGCTATTGGGAAACTCTTCCCGAGAAATTCGAGGGCAAGCGGTTCTACCATATCTCCACCGACGAGGTCTATGGAGCACTCCAGATGACGCACCCCGAAGGAATCGAGCCGCCGTTCACCACAAAGGCATCCTCCGGCACCCACCATTTGGCGTATGGCGAGAAGTTCTTCACCGAGGACCTCAAGTATCAGCCTCACAGCCCGTACAGCGCTGCCAAGGCATCGTCTGACCACTTTGTCCGTGCTTTCCACGACACCTACGGGCTGCCTACTATTGTCACCAACTGCTCCAACAACTAC
>CAMOMF010000196.1 GCA_946619625.1 uncultured Bacteroidales bacterium | reverse complement strand
GGGTAAGGAGGGGGTAAGCAAAACGTTTAACAAAATTGATAATTGACAATTGATAATTGATAATGGAGCAAGCGCCCGAAGGGCTAGCAAGGAGCAAGCGCCCGAAGGACTGTGCCGGAATAGTATCCGGCGTAATGGAAGAAAGAACAGCCCTTGGGGACTGTGCCCGAATAACATTCTTTCCTGCGGACGATCACTGCGTGTGCGGGCGTAATGAACAATGTTTTAGTCATGAGGATAATGTTTTTAGTCATGAGGGGAGGCGTAATCATCCGCCATATAAGGCGGATACAAAGAAGGGGGACAAGGGTATGTACATAGGACAAGGGGATTAAGGGTCGAGTGACTTGACAATTGGGTGTTTTTGAAAGTTTCGCTCCTGCTCGGGCAAACCATCCTCAAGCGGCTCGGCAAGATCGAAATTGACAACGAACGCTGCGTGCTCAGAATAACTCCTGCACGCGAAGCGATTGTCCGCAGCGCACACGTAGTGATCGTACGAGCCTTGCGACTAAAGAAGCGCAGGAAAGAACTGCTAAAAAATTAACAATTTAACGTTTTACTATTTAACATTAATTGTCATTAATTGGGACATTAATTGTCGTTAATTGGAACATTAATTGTCGTTAATTGGGACATGAATTGTCGTTAATGAAAAATTATATGGCTCAGTTATATGGCAATTATACGTTAAACAATTTCTTCGCGCTGACGCCCGAAGCACCCGACAAAGTAACGGTTTAAGCTTTTAATGATTTAACGTTTTTGCAGCCTCGGTGCTGCAGTCAGATAAGCATAAACATCGGGGTGGAGCCAGTCGGAGACAGGCAAACCGTCACGGAGACGTTGGCGGATCTGCGTGGCAGAAATGGGCAGCAAGGGAGCATCTATTATCTGCACCATGGGGTAGCGGAGTCGAATTTTGTCCATGTCATCACCGTTACGGGGATAAACCAGTATGGGATAGTGGGAAAGGATATAGTCGTGCTCGCGCCATTTATCGAAAATAGCCATATTATCTGAGCCCATAATCAAAGTGAACTTGTCATCCGGATGCTCTTTAGTCAGTGCGCGCAGGGTGTTGACCGTATAGTTAGGTTTGGACATGGTGAACTCGCGGTCACAAGGAATAATGCCGGGCACGTGTGCCAAAGCCATCTGCGCGAGACGGAAACGGAGGTCTTCGGGCATTAGTTCGTCGGGTGACTTGAGCGGGTTGTTAGGTGAGATAACCAGCCAAATCTGCTCTAAATCTGTATGCTGCAAGATATATTGAGCCAGTCGGGTATGCCCCAAGTGTATGGGATTGAAACTGCCAAAAAATAGACCTATCATTGAATTAGGAGTTACAGGAGTACAGGAGTGACGTTAAATTGACAATTAATAATTGAGAATTTTTAGGAGTGCATCGACCCTTTAGGGCAAGTGCAGGAGTTCAGAACTGCTTTTCCACAATAGTATCCAGTTGTGCGAAAGCGGACTGCAGGTCGTTGTTTATGAGCAGAATGTCAAAGTGCTTGGCGTCCTCCATCTCTATTGAAGCCTTGGCAAGTCGTTTGTGAATCATGTCCTCCGATGTGTCACCGCGTGCATGGAGACGACGGCTGAGCTCTTCGATGGATGGTGGGCAAACGAAGATGGAGGTAGCGCGTGCACCCAAAATACGTTTCAGGTTCAGACCGCCCTTGACGTCCACATCGAAGATGACCGTCCTGCCTTTGCGCTCAATACGCTCTATTTCAGAGCGGAGCGTACCATAATAGAGTCCCTCGTACACTTGCTCGTACTCGATAAACTCCCCCCGTGCAATGCGCTGCTCGAACTCTTCCCGAGTGATGAAATAGTACTCGCGCCCATGCACTTCCTGCCCGCGCGGTGGACGTGTAGTGCATGAGACCGACAACTCGAACCGATTGGGAAAAGTTGTCAACAGGTGCTTTACCATTGTGGATTTGCCCGAACCGCTGGGCGCGCAAAAAATGTATATCATAGTATTATCATTATGACGTTTACAATACATTGAGGACTTGCTCTTTGATTTGCTCGAGGAGGTCTTTCATCTTAACGACCAGAATCTGCATCTCAGATTGGTTACTCTTGCTGCCGAGTGTGTTGATCTCGCGTCCCATTTCCTGCGCCACAAATCCCAGTTGCTTGCCTACTCCCTTGCCGGACGCGTCCATGCATTCGCGGAAATAGCGGATATGATTTGTGAGGCGAACTTTTTCCTCGGTGATATCCAGTTTCTCGAGGTAATAAATCATTTCCTGCTCCAAGCGGTTCATATCAACCGCCTGTTTGGTCTTATCGGAGAGTAGTTCCAGATTGTCGAGCAGGTTCTCGCGGATATGCTCGACTCTGCCCTTCTCAAAGGGTTCCACCTCTGCCAATAAGTTTTGTATAGCAGATAGTTTTTCCTCGAACATTCTTTGCAACGCAGCGCCCTCTTGTGCTCGGAACTGGAGGAACCGGTCCAATGCCTGACGTACAGCAGTCTGCAACAACTGCCATTCCTCGTTGGACAGTTCGGATGCGGTGGACTCACGCACCACTCCTGGTAGGCGGAAAAGAGTGCTCAGTAGCTCAGGTGTCAGCGTATCTGCGGACAATCCCAGTTCGGCAGCATGCGCCTTGAAATCAGCAGCGTACGCCTTGAGGGCCTGCCAATCGACAGGACTGACGGCAGCCATTTGAGTGCCATCGAGCGGTTGCGTGGTGATAATCATGTCCACCTTTCCACGCTCCAACGGCTCACGGACGAGGTTACGCAGGTCCAGTTCCTTGTCGCGGAAAAGGGGAGCGGTCTTCAGACTCAGGTCCAACTGTTTGGAGTTGAGGGAGCGCAGTTCGACGATGGTCTTGTGGTCGGCAAAAATGTATTCGGCTTTGCCGTAACCGGTCATTGATAACAACATAATCGTTAGTAGGATATTTTCTTAAGTTAATTACTTACCTATACAAAATTTCGAGAATATGTTTCCGAGCACCTCGTCGTTGGTTATTTCGCCGGTAATCTCTCCAATGGCGCTGAGACAGTCTTGGAGGTCCAAGGATAGGAACTCGCCGGATAGTCCGTCCCGCATACCTTGACGCACATGTTGCAAGGCTTCACGTGCACGGACAAGAGCATCGTAATGTCTCGTGGAAGAGATGGTTGCGTCGAGCGATGGCGACTCCACGTCCACGTTGGCAGCCCTATAGATTGCCTGCTTGAGGGGTTCGAGCGAGTCGTACTTGGCAGAAAGGAGGAACGTGTTGTTTTCCTGCGCGTTGGTCAGCGCTGCATGCGCTTGGTCATTTTGTCCGGATTCGCCGGAGGGAGTGCACAGGTCGGCTTTGTTGAGGATATAAAACACCTGCTTTCCTGCTGTTTTCCAACGAGTGGCAGTAGTTTCATCAAGTGGTGCAGGGTCCGTCACAGAACACATATACAGGATGATCTGCGCCTTTTCGGCAGCGGAAAATGTGCGCTTGATACCGATACTTTCGATCGTGTCGTCCGTTTCCCGGAGTCCGGCAGTATCGATAAAGCGGAAGTGCAATCCATTGATATTGAGGGTATCCTCAATAGTGTCGCGTGTAGTGCCCGGGATGTCGCTGACGATGGCGCGCTCTTCTCCAAGAAGGGCATTGAGGAGCGTGGATTTGCCGGCATTGGTAGGTCCGATGATTGCAACGGGCACCCCGTTTTTGACGGCATTGCCTTGGCGGAAAGATGAGATGAGGGCGCTGAGTTTGGCATCAATCGTCTTGACCAGTTCCGCCAATTCTGAACGGTCGGCAAACTCCAGTTCCTCGTGGTCCGCAAAATCCAGTTCCAACTCGAGCAAAGAAGTGAGGGTGAGCAGTTTCTGGCGGAGGTTCTGCAGTTCGGACGAAACACCTCCTTTTAGTTGTGCGAGTGCCATGTTTTTCTCCGCCTTGGAGCGCGCAGCAATGAGGTCCGCCACCGCCTCGGCTTCGGTCAAGTCCATTTTGCCGTTGAGGAAAGCGCGTTTGGTGAACTCTCCGGGTCCTGCCTGCCGGCAGCCGTTGTCGATGAGTGCGTGCAGAACAGCCTGCTGCACGTACAGGCTGCCATGACACGCAATCTCCACGGTGTCTTCACCTGTGAAAGAGTGCGGCGTGCGAAAAACACTGCAAAGGACTTGGTCAAGTACTTCGCCCGAGCGAGTCACTATTTCACCGTAATGAATAGTGTTCGGCATTGCGGACGAGAGGGACACTTTGCCACGGAACAGACAGTCCACCATCGGGATGGCAGAATCGCCGCTGACCCTGATGACAGCAATGCCCCCTACTCCGGGAGGTGTGGATATGGCACAAATAGTGTTCATTCGTTCGATTGTTTTATCATCCGGAGCATACGCCATTCTTCGCGTTCGTTTTTGCTCAGTGTCCGCAGACCATAGCGTGCTCCTTCTGAGATGACAGGCTCGCAGTCCTGCTCGTAGAAGCCACTCAGCCAGAGTTCCCCATCCGGCAAAAGCGTGCGTGCGTAGTCCTGCATTTGGTTGATGAGGATATTGCGGTGGATATTCGCCATGATGAGGTGGAAAGGTTCGTTTGGGACAGAATCGCCGAGACGCACATCAATAGTCACCTGATTGCCAGCGGCATTCTCAATAGTGTTGGCAACAGATTTTTCGTCAATATCCACCGCCACCACACGTGCAGCGCCCTGCTTGCAGGCAAAGATGGCAAGGACTCCCGTCCCGCAGCCCATATCCAGCACGGTCTTGCCCGTAAGGTCACGAGTGAGGAGGGCGTCAATCATCATGGACGTGGTCTCGTGGTACCCAGCACCAAAAGCGCAATGAGGTGTAATGTGCACTCCGAGCGGCAGTTCCATGACGGGGTGTTCCGCCTCCCACGCGGCGTTCCAGTTCTGGTCTTCAATGCGTGCAATGCTTTGGATGGTCTGGCCGTGCTGCGCAACATATCGGCGCAGTTCCGCCTCATGGAAAGCATTTTCGGGCACGTAGGCGGCATCATCCGTAAAGGAGTCGAACCCTCTGTCCGCCAGTCCTTGGATAAACAAGTCGAGCAGATAGTCCTCGGGAAAAGAGTAGTTGAATTTCACCTCAATGTAGTGCATACAGATAGCCGTTAAATGAATTAGAGGGCAAAGGTTCGCGTGCGCCATTTTCGGACGCGGAACACTTTGCAGGTGCAAAGGTACTGCTTTTTTTTGAGATTTGCAAATGTTTTGTGAAAAAAGTGTATTTTTTGCCCAGTCAATCCATGTGTCGAGCCCGTTGAAGAGTAGGTTTTGGCATAGGCGGATACAAAATCGTGGTTTATATTCATATAAAAACATAGCCCGCGAAAGCAGGCTATGTTGAATGGTTAGAAGTGCCCGATTACCGAACCAACATGAACTTCGCCCCCTTGGAGAGGTGTTTGGTTCCGCCCTGCCGGTAGAAGACGGCAAAGAAGGTCTTGTTATACGCCGGAATTTGGAAGGTGAAGCCGTTGGCACTATCATAGACCTCGGCAATATACTGATTGCCGTTGGCATCGGTCTCGACACGCACGTAGTTGGGGTCCACTACAGGCACTGCGGACGATAGTACGCATTGTCCGTTGGTATCGTACACAACGAGCGTTACATCCGAACGTATAGTAACCGCCTTGTATGAATCAGTACCCGGAACGCGAATCAGTATGCAATCATCAATATCGGCATTGTCCCCCGCGTTGAAGGCAGAATAATCGAAGAAGAGGGTATATACCTGTTCTGCTCCGCTCTGCGCGGTACAATAGATATAGGTGGTGTCCCCTACAGTGCCAATCGTGACAGACACCTCGGCAAGCGAGTCCTCAGGGATAGCCTCTATCTGTGGCAAAGTGGCACCTTGTGGCAACAAGCGCGAGTAGGAGAAGGTATGCTTGTCGAAGCCGTCCAACTCCACTCCGTCCAGATAAATCATCTTCAGGAAAGCATTGTCAGACAGGGTGATAGTCTGCGTAATGACGTAGACACGGATATCGCCGTTCTCGGCAGTAACCATGATGGTGATGGTGTTCTCGTCCTGTTGAATGATTTGCACCTGGGCATAGATATTCTCGGCAGTAGCAATGATTTGGTTTATAGTGTAGAAATCGGCAGTGGTGGCGCCCACAGGATAAACCAGTTCGTAATGGAGCGAGTCGCGTTGGAAGCCCTCGATAGTAGTACCGTTCACCTTGAGGTCCGCCAAGTAGTTGTTATCGGAAAGCACGCGCACGAAGGTGATGGTGTACTGCTCGGTTGTAGTACCATCGCCGGCGACTACGGTAATAGTGGCAACCAAGTTTGTGCCTACCGTTTCTTCAGACAGAGAGATTTGCTGCTGTTCATCGCCTGCGGTCCAAGTGACCACAGGATATTCCATGGGGAAGGCAGACGGAACCGAGTCGGTATAATCCATGGCTGCAGGGTCGAAGCCATGGAGCGAGTCACTGTCCAGGAAAATCATCTGCAGCAGCGCATTCGTGGACGGGAGGATGGTGTAGTTGACGGAATAAGTAGAAGTGCTGACGCCGTCCTCCGCAGTAACGGTGAATGTAACCGCAGCGGTGCCTACTCCACTCTCCTGAACGGTCTGAACGGGCTCTTTCTTGTCGTAAGTAAGAACAGGGAACTCTGTCGTACCATATGGCAGATTGATATTGTAAGTAAAGATATCCTCGTCAAAACCAGTGAGTGCCGTACCATCTGCATACATCATGGCAAGGCGTGACTCTGTCGATTTCAGCACAGTGAAATTGAGGGTGTAACTGAGTTGCGCACCGGACTGAGCAGTACATGTCAGCACCACGGTAGCGGCACCATTTGTCAGCAGCGTATCACCGGTACGAACCACTGTAGAGTTTTCGTCCGCCTTGGTGTAGTCGATTTCAGGCAGTTCGGTAGTACCGACAGGCAGTTCGATATTGTAGTTGAACGTCTCTTGGTGGAACCCTGTCAGTTCCGCCGTACCGGGGTATATCATCTCAAGGTGGCACTCGTCGGACGGCGGTACGTTGTT
>CAMOMF010000195.1 GCA_946619625.1 uncultured Bacteroidales bacterium | reverse complement strand
TTCATCGGTTTTCAAGGCTCCGGATATGCAGGCAGCCATCAAAGCACTGAAATATGCTTAAACACTTACGCAAATATCCTTTTGCCGGAATGCTCGCTACGCTCATAGCGGGCATTCTGCTTTCTTATTACGAGGTGTTGCCACTATTCAGAGCATTAGTAGCAGGCGGAGTGTTGTTTGCCCTGTTACTGCTTACAGGGACTGTCTTTGTGCGGGGACGCGAAGTATTGTGGTGGGGAGCGGTGTGGGTGTTTCTGTTTTGTTTCGGCATGTGGAACAGTGCGTGTGCCGTGCAACGTAGCGAGTGGGACGAACCGCCGGGAGAACCGCAGATATACTGCGTTCAGGTAACAACAGAACCGGTGGAGAAAGCAAACAGTTGGCAGGTACATGTCAGGCTGGCAGACAGAAAAGAGGCAATCTTGTACGTAATGAAAGACAGTTTGCTGCAACTGCCCGCAGTGGGGGACATGTACTTGGTGCGGACATCTATCAGCAGACCAATGGCAGCAGACGAGTACAGTTTCGATTACGGGAAGTACTTGCAGCAACAAGGCATCGCGGGAACAGGCGTTGTATCACGTGCAGGCATGCTTTTTCTTCGACATGAGCGCGTGCGCGGATTCGTGCCTTTCATGCGAAGCGTGCGGAGCCAAGTAGAACATCTGTTTGACGGTTTTGCCTTGCGGGAGCGCAGTGTGCTGGAAGCATTACTATTAGGTGACCGCAGGCACTTGTCTGCCGACACACGAGAGGCTTTTGCCGCATCCGGAGCCATGCATGTACTGGCTGTGAGCGGACTGCACGTGGGGATTATTGCATCCATATTGATGTGGATTGTAACGCTGGGCAAATGGCGAAAGCCCAAATATACTACAGACAACCACCATTATTGGCGTGCTGCGGTGCTGTGCAGTTTTCTGGTATTCTACGGCTTTCTGACGGGGCTTTCCCCCTCGGTGACGCGCAGTGTACTGATGTTTATCCTGCTTGCAGTCGGTAGCCTAATCCGACCAAAACGGAGCCGGTACAACGACGTGGCTTCATCGGCTTTCCTCATTCTGATGTTTTCTCCGCTGACGCTGTTCCACAGCGGCTTTCTGCTGAGTTATTCCGCCGTGTTGGCAATCATACGATTCTACCCTTCGCTGAGGCTTTACACCAAAAGCAAGTTTCTGAACGGGGTGTGGAGTACAGTGGCAGTATCGCTGTGTGCGCAGTTGGGAACACTGCCTTGGACCATATACTATTTCCACCGAGTGAGCAACTACTTTGTGCTGACCAATTTGGGAGTGTTGCCCTTGGTAGAATATGTGCTCATTCCCACTTTCTTTGTGTTCCTTGCCCTGAGTGCCCTCCCTGTGGCAGGAGCGTTCATAGGTGGTTTGCTGGAGCGGGAAACATGGGTGCTGAATGAGTATGTGTCATGGGTGCAACAGTTGCCCGGCTCGTCTGCCGAGGTCTATCTGAACGGTTGGCTGACGGCACTGCTGGTAGCCATAATCGTATGTTTTATGCTCCGCGGCAAAGGGCGCCGGTGGGCGGCGGGAGTACTGAGTATGGTATTCGTGTGTTCGCTGGTGTATGATTACGCTTGTGCCGGCAGGGAACAGGACCTGCAGGTGTACCGGCGAAGCAATAGTCTGGCGGTCATGGCACGTGAGGGTACGGCATGTGTGGTGCTGAGTAATGACTCGGCATATGCACTATCCGCCACACACGATTACCGCCTTGCGCGGCATGTGCAGACATGCAGTGTGTTGCCGCTGGACAGCACACAACGCTATACGGTGTTCCGCTGGCAAGGCGAACCGTATGTGATCTACCGTAACAAGTATGGAAAAGTGTACCGCCCTACTCTTTTGGAACAGGGCGGTTTGGGAAACTACTGAGCGTTGCCCCCGGCAGACGCGACCGGCCCGGATGTCACCGGTGCAGTATCAGGTTCTGTGGGTAAAGGTGCCGGTTCGTGAGTGTCGCTGATGAATTTCTCGTCCCCTATAATAAAGCGCTTGTAGTACGATATCATCAGTGTGGTGAGCGGTAGTGCGATAATCATGCCGACAATGCCGAGCAGACTGCCCCAGATAGACAGGGCGAGCAGGATGATTGCAGGGTGCAAGCCGGTTACGTCGCCCATGATTTTAGGTGTGAGCACCATGTCCTGAATGAGTTGAACCACCACGAAGACAACGGCAATAAGGGTGAACACGAGCCAAATAGGTCTTCCTGTCTCTGCCGACTGCAGAATACCCAGCAACGCACAAGGGATAATACCAATGGTCTGCAAGTATGGTACAAGGTTGAGTACGCCGATGAATAGTCCCACCAGAATACCGAGAGGCAGTCCTATCAGTTCGAAGCCTATAGCGAAGAGCACTCCCACAATGGCGGCGACAGTTGCCTGTCCACGGAAATAACCGTTCATGCCATTTTCCAAGTCAGACATAAGGTGCTCGGCAGCGGAGCGGTACTTGAGGGGGATGAACGAAGACCATGAACCAGTGAGCGACTCATAGTCGAGCAGAATAAAGACGACGTAGAGAAAGCAGACTGCCACTACAGCCAATCCCATGAGCGCACTGACAGAGCCGCTGAGGAACTGCCAGAGTTTAGGCATGATTTTTTGCAGCACAGCCTGTACTTTTTCGTCTGTCATGAGCCGAGTGACATCCATGTTCTGAATGAGGGCGATGTAATCGTCCTGAATGTCAGGCGGCAGGAGTGCCACTATTTTGTCGGTGTCAACGGTTTCGAGGTATGCACTGATATATCCTGACAGCGCGGACATTTCCTTGGAAATCATAGGCACCACTATGGCAATGATTGCCACCAATACTCCCAGTACCAAGAGGAAAGCGGCAAAGACGCTGAGTCCGCGGTTCTTGAAGCGGCACTTGTACTGGAGGAAATTGACGAGCGGGTTCATCATGTATGCAATGACCCAACTGATGAGGAAGGGCAACAAGACAGAACTCAGCCTCCAGGTGAGGAGGTAGAGTGCAATGAAGACGAGGATACTTATCACCCCTCGGGTGATGGAGTCGAGGTTGTACTCTTTACGGCCGATAGTTGCGTTCATAGGTGCAGTTATCAGTATTGTTTTTTAGTGCTATTTGATAGGCTTGTTCGTAGTAGGTGAAGAAATGTTCCCACTTGGCTTTTTCGGCTATTTGCGCTGCGGCTTTGCGTGCATCCTCCACTTTGTCGGGCAGCAGTTGCGAGAAGCGGAAGAGTGCGTCAGCGGCAGTGGCAATCAGTTCTCCCCAGTTGCTGTCGGAGCGGTGGATGACCTGTGCACCCGTTTCGATAGTGCAAGCCTTGGCTCCTGACGAGTGTTCCCCGTGTTCTTCCTGTTCCCTCAATTCCTGAATCCACATACCGTATCCGGCTTTGTCGGTGGTGATGGTAGGCACATGGAAAGCGTTGGACTCGAGCGGGGTGTATCCCCAAGGTTCGTAATAAGAGGGGAAGATTGTGGCATCCATACCAATGAGCAGGTCGTAATAAGGCAAGTTGAAGATACCGTCATTGCCGTTGAGGTAAGAAGGCACGAAGATTACTTTGACGCGGGACTGCGGGCGGTTGTAGAGTCCCAACTCGTGCAAGGTGCGGATGACAGGGTCTTCCCCGGGATTGACTAATTTGTGGGTGGTCCAATAATCGTCGCGTCCCAGTTCTTCTTTCGCCCCACTCTGCCATGCCGGGACGAGGATGTAGGCAACTACCGTGCGTTGGGAGCGGATGGCATCCAGTTTGTCCTCCAAGGCACGCAGACTGTAGAGGGTGGCATCCAACCCTTTGTTTCTCCACTCGTAGCGTCCGGAAGTGCAGACGAACATACAATCTTCGGGGAG
>CAMOMF010000194.1 GCA_946619625.1 uncultured Bacteroidales bacterium | reverse complement strand
CACTCTTCTTTTCATAGACTTCACGCTTACTTTATTATGACATTATTATGTTATTATTATGATATTATTATGATATTATTATGTTATTATTATGTTATTATTAGGATATTACTATGTTATTAGCGAACTACCTCCTTACTTCCAACACCTTCTCACGCTCGTTTATCACCACATTCCCAAGTCGCCGCAAGTCTGCCAAGCACAGAACCACCGGACTCTCCTGATTGCGCTTGTGGTGCAGACGCACATCCCTTAGCAACATCCCTTCACCAAAATCCAACTCCCTGACAATCAACACCGAGTTATCCACAATATCCCCTTTGGACACGTACTCATTTTTCAGGATAAACTGCGTCTCCACGCCGGATATACTGCTCTCAGTTGCTGCTGTATCCACCTCTGCCTTGATTTTCAGCCCGTTTAACTTGCACGTCACCTCCATCTTCTTGTAGGTACGGGTAAACTCTATGCGCGCCACTACACTGTCACTCTGTACACTTTCCGCCCCCTTGAGGCTGTCAATCAGCCCCACTAACAACGTGTCACCCCGTCTGTACGCCTCTTGGTAGCATTGCAGTGCCGCCAACGTATCGCCGTCATGCAGACGTATCTGACCAAGACCTTTCAGCGCATAATAGTCTGATTTGTTCGCCTTGCCATCTTTGTCCAAACGCGCAGCCACTCCACCGCGCGTCATACTATCAACCAGCAGTATCAGCGGCTCCTCATCGGGCAGCAGACCCGTCCCTACAGCCGAGGCACAGCACGCCGCCGCTTGGGTCAGACGCTTGCGGTCCATGGCTATTCGAGCACGGTGGATATACAGGCATCCCGCTTCGCCAAGACGCATACCATAGTCCAGCACCTCCTCTGCACGGGCAGTATCGCCCTGCGACAGCAGCGCCCCCACGTATTCACACCTCAGTGACATGTCCCCGGGATTTCGTTTGAGTTTCTTCTCGATTCCTGCCGTCCTCTTGGCATCAACCAGGCTTGAGGCGGCATGTCCCATTCCGGCTGCCATCAACAAGCACATCATTAACAATATGACTATCTTACCTTTATCCATTGCAACGCTACTTTTGCACTATTACGTCTTCACTTTTTCGTGTGCAAAGTTACTGCTTTTTTTTGAAATATGCAAGAGTTAGGTGCTTTTTTTCGTTAAAATGGGCGCTTTTTTAGGAGACTCAAAAGGTTATGAAGCGATAAGAGGCGCACTAAGCATTGTTCAAAAGAGTCTTCTATAACCTCAAAAACACGGCTATGCGTTGCAAAAAAGAGGTGAAGAACACCATTTTTTTGCCAAAACACTTGCATATGTAAGAAAAAAGCAGTAACTTTGCAGCCAAAAATAATCGAACGATAGAAACAACAATTAGAAATAGAACAGAATAGCAATAAGAAAAGAAATGAACAATATGAAACGGTTTCTCGCACTAATGATGGCGGGGTGGTGCATTGGCATGGCTTACGCTGACTTGACAGAAGATTTTAATAGTTTGACGACAGGCTCGTGGTCAACACAGACAGACGTGGTTCTTCCTTCGGGCACATGGACCTTTGGCGACGGCGCACAGCGAAACAGCAGCAACAACGTAGTATCCATCAAATTCAATGTAAACGGCGCCTATATGATTACGCCGGTGATGGACAGTATCGCAACGATAGAGTTCAAGTACCGCTCAGGCGGCAGTTCGAAGCAAGTGGAAGTTGCCTACCAAGTGAACAACGGCGGGTGGCAAGTGGTGGACACCCTGCGGATTGCATCGTCATCGAGTTCTTTTTCCGGTTACTCGCATGCACTGCCCACCGACTCGGCACTGGCGGTGCGGGTACGAATCAAAGGCTTGACGAGCAATGTGTTTGTAGATGACGTGACCCTGAAACGTCCTGCAGCAGGTCATCCGGGGACGGTTGTTCCGGGAGAGCCTGACCCCGACTTCACAAGACCGACGTTCACCGCTACGCATGCGACCTACTATATATCGCCTGCGGGTGACGACGCAACCGGCGACGGCTCGTTTGAGAACCCGTGGTACAACATCGGCAAAGCGGTGTCAGTGGCACAAGCGGGCGATGTGATATATTGCCGAGGCGGGCGCTACATGATTTCCGCGCGGGGAACAGACGGCAAACTGACGGTGCGCATGACGCAATCGGGCACTGCGACGGCTCCGATTGTCATTTCCGCCTACGAGAACGAAGCACCTATCTTCGACTTTGAGCAGCAATTGCTGGACTGCAACCGCAACAAAGCCAATGTGGGTGACCGAGGCATGCTGATTACGGGCGATTACTGGATTCTGTTCGGTTTGCATATTATGCACGCAGCGGACAACGGTATCAAACTGGAAGGCTCGCACAACCTGATAGAGCGCTGCGAGTTCTCGTACAACCTGGATACGGGCATACAATTGGGCTTCGGACATAATTTCTCGGACGCAGGTTTTGGCGTGAGCAGCAACGACGGCTCGCACTGCGCATATAATGATATTGTCGATTGTGACTCACACCACAACTGCGACTACGACTCCAACTACGGTTCGGACGCGGACGGCTTTGCCTGCAAGATGCATAATGGTATCGGTAACAGGTTTATCCGTTGCCGAGCATGGCGCAACTCGGATGACGCATGGGACCTGTACGAGACGGACTACGACGTAGTGCTCGCAGAGTGCTGGGCATGGGAGTCGGGCAATGCGTCGGACCACCAGTGGGTGCACCAGTATTTTGACGGTTCAGCCAGTTTTTCGGGCAATGGCAATGGTATCAAACTGGGCGGCAACGGCACAGGCGGCAGCAGCAAGGGCATACACTATGCGTACCGTTGTATTGCTTTTGGGTGCGACATTTCGAGTTCAGTGAAGGGTTTTGACTGCAACAGCCATAAAGGCGGTCATGTGCTGATTGGCTGTCTGGCGTTTGACAACTCGTACGACTACATGTTCGAGTCCGGTGGTTCACAGGCAAACACGTATTATTACAATAACGTATGCTTTGGTCGGCAGGAGATCTCGGTTGGTACGGACAACTATAACGCATTGGGAACCGCACACTCGAAACTGGCATGGACGAACAACCTTGTAACTTCTTTCTCACGGTCGGACTATGTATCGCTGTCAGAGGCGGACGCACTGGCTCCGCGCAGAGGTGACGGCTCCATGCCCTCACGTTTCGGGCGGCTGTTACCCGGCTCGAACCTGATTGACGCAGGCGGTGTTGTACCATCGAGCATCACGCCGAACTTGGCGCAATTAGAGGCAGACTATCCCTTCCTGCAAAAGCCGGTATATGGCGCTGCCCCCGACTTGGGTCCGTACGAACTGTACCAAGAAGACTCTCTCCCATCGGGTGTGCAGCAGATTGTAGCGCCGGAGAGCAATGGCGGAGTGCAGGTGCTGTCAGGCAATAACGCGTGGGAGCGTATCATCAAGTTCTCGGTGCCCGCTGACGCAACGGCAGAAATAGTCATTTACGACCTGAACGGACAGATGGTACAACGTGTTTCACTCACACACCTCACCTCGGGCGTGGACTACTACCAGCCGGTGAGTGTGTCGGGCATGAGCGGAATGTACGTAGTGCGCATTGCCGCGGGCGGGTTCTCTGCTTCGGAGAAGTTCGTTGTAAGGTAATGTCGGAATAATGGGATAACAGGATATCGCCATAACAAATTTTATTTATCATGGATGGGAAAAATAAAGACGGCAAGCGGGTAATGAGACAACAAGGATTGCACCGGGCAAACAGCGTGTTTTTCTGGCTGATTGCAGCCATGGCGATTGCCAATGTGGTGACACTGGTTGTGCAAGGCAAACAATGGGATGAGATTTCGTTCCGGGCGTTGCAATATGTCGGCATGCTGCTGATTATGCTTGTGCCCAGAATGCTGAAAAGGCGGTTCGAGATTGAGGTGCCCTGGGTGTTGTCAATCGTAATCGTGCTGTTCTGTTTCTCCTCCCTGATATTAGGAGACGGCATGGACCTGTATGGCAGGTTCCCATGGTGGGACAAACTGCTTCACGCCGAGTCGGGTTTCATGCTGTCCATGATTGCCCTGTGGCTGATTCATGTCATCATGGCGGACAACGACAAGTATATCTACTTCAACAAATGGTTCTTGTGTCTGTTTCTGGTGATGTTCTCACTGGGTCTGGGGGCTCTGTGGGAGATAATAGAGTACACGTACGACAGCCTGATGGGCACGAACACGCAACAGTTTATGGCGACCACGACCGGCTCGCTGATAACAGCAGAAGACCAACCTTTGTGCGGACATGAGGCATTAGGAGACACTCTGCACGACCTGATATTGGACTTAACGGGTGCGCTGATAGTGGCAGTGTACGGGCTGTTAAGGCATGACAAACTGATAGAAAGATATAAACAGGCAAAAGGTGAATAATGGAGAAGAGATGTCCCCGGTGCGGAAAGGCGTTTGAGTGCAAACACGGAACGCCGGAGTTGTGCCAGTGCACAGGAATACCCCTGAGTGCAGAGACACGAATATACCTGCGCACACACTATAAGGACTGCCTTTGCGCAGAGTGCCTTAGAGAGTTAGGGGTGTAGCGCCCTGTGGATTAGTGCAGGAGTTACAGACAACAGCGTAGCAGATTGCCAAGAGTCCGTCTGCCGAACAAGCAGGCGGAGCACAGAAATGAAATGTACTCTTTCAAGTCGGTTTCAGCAAAGCGCAGGGGGATTACTTGTAGAGGAAGCGCTTGATGGATTTTTTGGGCGTTTTCTCAAAAGGTTCTTCCTTGATTTCGATTTGACTGACCTGGGAGTAGCCGGGAATCAGTTTGTTGAGTTTCTGCAGGTTCTCCTTCATGAGTTTTTCAATGTCCTCGAGTCCCCAGCCCTTGGTTGTTTGCTCGTCGGGGAAGACGAGACCAACCAGTTTGCCTTCGCGTTCAACCACAATCGACTCGCTGACTCCCTCGAGGTTGTTGAGTTTGTCTTCGATTTCTTCGGGGTAGATATTCTGTCCGGACGAGCCGAGAATCATGGTTTTGTTGCGTCCCTTGAGGAAGATATTGCGGTGCTTGTCAAGATAGCCGAGGTCGCCCGTGCGCATCCACCCGTCTTCGGTGAAAGCGGCGCGCGTAGCCTCCTCGTTCTTGTAATATCCGAGCATGACATTCTCTCCCTTGACGAGTATCTCGCCTACCCCCTCGGCGTTGGGTGCGTCTATCTTGACCTCGGTATTGAGTACGGGTCTGCCGCAAGAGCGCGCCTTGAACTTGGAGGGGTGGTTTCCGCCGATGAGGGGTCCGCACTCCGTCATACCATATCCGACGGTGAGGGGGAAATGGATGTCCATGAGACAGTCCTCGACCTCGGGGTTGAGAGCCGCGCCTCCCAAAAGGAAATACTGTATGTTGCCTCCGAAAGATTTCTTGAGTGTTTCCTTAAGTTTCTTGTGTATGATATCACCGATAATAGGTGTCTTCCAGAAGAAGCGGATAGCGCCGGTGGAGATTCGTGTGGCAATGTTTTTCTTGTATATTTTCTCGATGACGAGGGGTACCATGACGACCTCGTATGGCTGGATTTCCTGCAGTGCCTTGAGGAGGATGGTAGGCGTAGGTGTCTTGGCGAGGAAATAGATATGACAGCCGGAGCAGAGCGGGTAGAGGAACTCGCAAATCTGTCCGAACATGTGTGCCATGGGCAGGATAGACACAACCGTTGCCCCCTCTGGTGCGGGGAGGAAGTCCATACCCGTCTCGATATTGTTGGAGAGTGAGCGCGCATTGAGCATTACCCCCTTGGGGCTGCCCATACTGCCGGAAGTGTAGTTAATGAGGCAGAGGGCGTCGGGGTCGGTAGAGAAATGAATATCCTCGGGTTGAATGCTTTCT
>CAMOMF010000193.1 GCA_946619625.1 uncultured Bacteroidales bacterium | reverse complement strand
GACCGTATGATGACCGTATGATGACCGTATGATGAAAAGACCTGAGGTGGGCTCTTAGTATGCTTTTTGTAAAACAACTTTTTACTTTTTACATTTTACAATGTCTTACAATACATTGGGAATAAAATTATTATTGGGGAATGTAAATTGTAAAATGTAAAATTTGAATTTTACAAATAGGGCAATCGGTTCTTGGTAAGACGCTGGGAGTAGCGATATTATTTGTAAAAATCAAATGAGCCAATGAGCCTAACAATTTTGCATGGAAATCATCTAATAATCACGAAAATAAGTTGCCTCAGCGAAAGGCTCATTGGCTCATTGGCTCATTTTTATATTGGTTTCTGCTGCATGGAACTTCTACACTATGGTAGGGAAGAGTCGCGCGTACCTTAGGAGGGAAAGTTGTATCTATGCAGTGCCGTCCACTGGACGCTTGAAGGTATGCCTCTCCTATCATCAGGTCCCGATGAAAGTGGAAAAAAGGCAATATGCACGTATTATACGTAGTATAATACTATAGAGGTGATGGAGTATGGAAAATTGAGAGTGGTGTTTTTGAGGATGGTGCTGAAAATGTTGAAAGGGACGAAGAATGGTAAATTGTGCGTGGTGATGAAATGGGGCAAAGAGTGGGGGAATGGTAAATTTGTATATAAAAAATGAAAAAAAACTGCAAAATATTTGCATATGTCAAATTTTATTTGTAATTTTGCACAAAATTGTATGTTCATATGCAGAAAGAATTAGGATACGTTCGTGTGGCGGCGGCTGTGCCAAGAATGCAAGTGGCTGACACAGAGTACAATACAAGAGAGATAATAGAGCAAATCCATCAAGCCGTGGAGGAACAAGTGGAGGTGGTGTGCTTTCCGGAACTATGCGTAACAGGCTACACGTGTGCGGATTTGTTTTTCCAGCGTCAGTTGCAGGAAAACGCCCTGAAGTCGATGGAACAGATATGTGCAGAGACGAAGGGTTTGCCGTTGATAGTGATTGCCGGCGCTCCGCTGAAGGTGGATAACAACCTGTATAACTGCGCCTTTGTGATTACGGACGGCGATGTAGTGGGCGTAGTACCCAAGGTGAACCTGCCCAACACCGGCGAGTTCTACGAAAAACGTTGGTTCACGCCGGGCCGCCAGACAACGCAGAAAACGGTAGAACTGTGGTCGGGTGATGTGCCCTTCGGTCCGGACTTGCTGTTCGCGACCAGCAGATATATGTTCGGTGTGGAGTTGTGCGAAGACTTGTGGTCTCCGCTGCCGCCCTCCACGCAATTGGCTATTCAGGGAGCCGAACTGATTTTCAACCTGTCGTCCAGCAACTGCATAACCGGCAAGCGTGCGTTCCGCAGGCAGATGATCTTGCAGCAGTCGGCGCGTGTGCACTGCGGATATATCTACACCAGTTCCAGCGTGGGGGAATCGACGACAGACGTGGTGTTCAGCGGCTCTACATATGTAGCGGAGAATGGTGATTTGCTTGCGGAGGGAGAACGTTTCCTGCGTGAGAGCCATATGACCATCAGCGAGTTGGACGTGGACCGCCTGCGTACAGACCGTCAGCGGAACACCAATTTTACCGATGACCACCATGGCGACTACAGAAAAGTGTATGTAGCACCGCTTGACTATGAGGACGAAGAACAGCCGATGCACCGCATGTTCGTGCGTTCGCCGTTCATTCCGGAGAATGCGGAAGAGGCGCGTGACTGCTTTGAGGACGTACTGCAGATACAGACATCCGGTCTTGCCAAACGTTGGGAACATACCCATGCGCAGGCGATGATAATAGGCATCAGCGGCGGACTGGACTCAACGTTGGCACTGCTTGTCGCCTGCCTGACAGCAGACCGTCTGGGCTATAACCGCAAGCAAGTGATAGGCGTGACCATGCCGGGTTTCGGTACCAGTGACCGCACTTATCATAACGCCATCCGATTGATGGAAGAGTTGGGCGTGTCCATTCAGGAGATCAGTATCCGCGATGCGGTGTTGCAACATTTCGAGGACATCAAACACGACCCTGACAACCACGACATCACCTATGAGAATGCGCAGGCCCGCGAGCGTACGCAGATACTGATGGACCTTGCCAACAAGTACAATGGTTTGGTGGTTGGCACGGGCGATTTGTCGGAATTAGCGTTAGGTTGGGCGACCTACAATGGTGACCAGATGAGTATGTATGGCGTGAATGCCGGTGTTCCCAAGACGCTTGTAAGGGCCGTCGTAACCTATTGCGCCACAGATGTTTTCCACGGAAGTATCCAACAGATACTGACCGACATCGTTGCCACCCCTGTCTCGCCGGAACTGCTGCCCACGGATTCGGAGGGCAATATAGCGCAAAAGACGGAGGACAAGGTGGGACCGTATGAACTGCACGACTTTTTCATCTATTATTTCCTGCGGTATGGTTTTACGCGTGAGAAGATACAGTTCATGGCAGAGCAGGCGTTTGCAGGCCGTTTTGACAGTTCCACCATCAGCAAGTGGTTGGAGACGTTCATGCGGCGGTTCTTTGCCCAACAATACAAACGCTCGTGCATGCCGGACGGACCGAAAGTGACGCATGTGTCCCTCAGTCCGCGCGGGGACTGGAGAATGCCATCGGATGCCAAACCCTTTTGACAATTTGTTATGAAGCGGAGACTGATATATCTATTATTGCTTTTGCCGGTGGCGTTGTCGGCACAGATACTGCAACCTATCCATTGGCAGGCAACCGCTGAACGTTTGACGGATTCGACGGCACAGGTGGTGCTGACTGCGTCCATTGATCAAGGGTGGCATCTGTACACGCAGGACTTGCCGGAAGACGGTCCCGTGGCGACGCGTTTTGAGTATGCATGCCCTGTCATAGGTAAGACCACTACCGATGCAGAGGTGCACAGCGACTACGATGCCAACTTCGAGATGACGCTCACTTACTACGTGACGAAAGCGGTCTTCCGGCAGGAGGTGAGGGTAGGCATGAATGAACCTATATCCGGCTCGGTTACCTTCATGGCGTGTGACGACCGTCAGTGCCTCGCTCCCGAGACGTGGGATTTTAGCGTTACGGCGGAAGCGACCTCAGAAACAGTGACGACCCAAGCGGCAGAACCGATGGACAGCGCAGAAGAGTCGTCGTTATGGTGGATTTTTCTGATGGGACTGCTCGGCGGCTTGTTGGCGGTGTTCACTCCGTGTGTATGGCCGATTATCCCCATGACGGTCAGTTTCTTCCTGAAACGAGCCGGTGCCGCCAAGGGACAAACTGCCAAGGCAGGAATCCGTGACGCGCTGCTGTACGGTCTGGCAATCATCATTATCTACGTAGGGTTGGGATTGCTTGTCACCGTGATTTTCGGTGCGTCTGCCCTGAACGCACTATCCACTAACGCAGTGGTCAACCTGATTTTCTTTGGCATACTGCTGCTGTTCGCCGCCTCGTTTTTTGGCGCATTCGAACTGACGCTGCCCGCTTCGTGGTCCACCAAACTGGATAACAAAGCCGGTGCGACGGGCGGGTTTCTTTCCATACTGTTCATGGCATTTACGCTGGTGATTGTCAGTTTCAGTTGTACCGGTCCTATCATTGGCACGCTGTTGGTGGAAGCAGCAGGCAAGTCGTATCTGGCTCCGACAGTTGGCATGTTGGGATTTGCCATTGCCTTGGCGTTGCCATTCTCTCTGTTTGCCATGTTTCCCGGCGTGTTGAAACAAGTGCCCAAGTCGGGTGGATGGATGAACCGGTTCAAGGTGACCCTCGCTTTTTTAGAGTTGGCGTTGTCGCTGAAGTTCCTGTCCGTAGCGGACCTTGCCTACGGTTGGCATCTGCTTGACAGGGAGGTGTTCGTGTCGTTGTGGATTGTTATTTTTGCTCTGCTGGGTGTGTACCTGTTGGGCTTGATTTCTTTCCCTCACGATGATGAAGACCACCGCAAGGTCAGTGTTCCCCGCTTTTTCATGGCGTTAGTGTCGTTGGCTTTTGCCGTGTATATGTTGCCCGGCTTGTGGGGTGCTCCTCTCCGCGCCATTTCTGCGTTTGCCCCCCCAATGTCCACGCAGGATTGGGTGGCAGGTCAGGGTAATCAGACGTCTCGGGCAGGTGGCGAAGTGCGTTTTGACGACATGGATGAAGGACTTCGCTACGCAAAGGAGCACAACATGCCTATTTTCCTCGATTTCAATGGTTACGGCTGCGTGAACTGCCGGAAGATGGAAGCGGCGGTTCTGTCCAAGCCTGAAGTGGAGGCGCGGCTTCGCCATTACGTGATTGTCTCGCTAATTGTGGATGACAAGCAGTCGTTGCCGGCACCTATTGTTGTAACGGAGAATGGCAAAGAGCGTGTGCTGAAAACGGTTGGTGACAAGTGGAGTTACCTGCAGCGTAGCGAGTATGGCGCCAACGCCCAGCCGTACTATGTACAACTGTCGCCCGAGGGCAAACGCCTTTCGGACAGTTATAGTTATGATGAAGATACGCAGAAATTTCTGCAGTGGTTGATTTACTAACCCCCAAAAATGAGTATATGATGTTAGGAAAGAAAGAGTACGAGACCCGCAGACCGAAAGAAAAAGAGATGATTTTCGGTATCCGTGCTGTGATTGAGGCCATTGATGCCGGTAAGACAATGGATAAAATATTGCTTCGCAGAGACATGTCTTCGTCCTTGTCGCGTGAGTTGTTGAAACGCTTGGAAGGTCTGAGCACGCCGGTACAGAAAGTTCCGGTAGAAAAGCTGAATCAGTTTACCGACAAGAATCACCAAGGCGTGATTGCGTTCCTGTCTCCCATTGAATTTACGAGCCTTGAGAACCTTGTACCCATGCTGTATGAGAAGGGTAGAGTACCTTTCCTGGTCGTGCTGGATGGTGTGACGGATGTACGCAATTTCGGTGCCATTGCCCGTACGTGTGCATGTGCGGGAGTGGATGCGTTGGTCGTTCCCGCCCGCGGAGGTGCCGCCATCAACGGAGACGCTGTTAAGACCAGCGCCGGTGCCCTGCATTCGCTGTCCGTATGCAAAGTGGAGAACATGCAAAATACGCTGCGTTTTCTGAAGGATTCGGGACTGACTATAATTGCCGCCACGGAACATTCCGACCAACTATATACGCAGGCGGACATGAAGCAACCCTTGGCATTGGTGTTAGGGAGCGAGGACAAGGGTATTTATCCCGCCAACCTGGACCTGTGTGACGTAAAAGTGAAGTTGCCCATGCACGGACCGATAGAGTCACTGAACGTGAGTGTAGCCGCCGGAGTGTTTATCTACGAAGTGCTGAGACAAAGAGGATGAAGTGGTTTTAGTTTGAGAGTTCCATGACGGTTCTTTACGAAGATAATCATATTATTGCGGTCAGTAAAACCTGCAATGAGATAGTGCAAGGTGACAAGACAGGAGATACTCCGCTAATAGATATAGTGAAAGCGTATCTGAAGGAGAAGTACAACAAGCCCGGGGAGGTGTTTCTGGGACTGCCCCACCGATTGGACCGTCCCACTTCAGGGGTGGTGCTGTTTGCCAAGACGAGCAAGGCTTTGACGCGGCTGAATGTCATGTTTCAGACTCATGACCAAATAAGAAAGACCTATTGGGCAATAACCGGTAATTGTCCGGAACCGGCAGAGGGACGATTGGAGCACTATTTGATCAGGCGTGAGGAGCAGAACAAGTCCTATATCTCCAAACCCGGCGTAAAGAATGCCAAACTTGCCACGCTGACCTACAAGACCATTGCCCATAGCGAGCGGTACTATTTGGTGGAGGTGCATTTGGAGACCGGTCGTCACCACCAGATACGCTGCCAGTTGGCGGCGATAGGTTGTCCCATCAAGGGTGACCTGAAATATGGAGCGCCCCGCAGCAATCCGGATGGTGGAATTTGTCTGCATGCGAGGCGCATAGAGTTTGTTCATCCAGTCAGCAAGCAACCGATAAGCATTACTGCTCCGGTTCCGGATGACGTGCTTTGGCACGCGCTTGCACCACAGCCTTAGCGTTTTCCGGTTGTCCCTTAATCAGGAAGAAGAGCGCTGCCGCATAGTCGAGGAAAAAACGTAGTGTCATCACCCACCAGAGGCGTCTTTTGGGCAAGTTCCTCTTGAGCATCCACAGGTTGTTGCGGAAATTGAGGAACGTTTTGCGCGGGTTATTATACGGCAACGCGCCGCCGCCTACGTGATAGACTACACTCTGAGGAATGCAGACAATCAGACCGCCAGCCCGCCGTAAACGCCAACACAAATCAATTTCCTCCATGTGTGCAAAGAAAG
Source organism: uncultured Bacteroidales bacterium (assembly GCA_946619625.1). Taxonomy (GTDB): domain Bacteria; phylum Bacteroidota; class Bacteroidia; order Bacteroidales; family Paludibacteraceae; genus Colicola. The sequence continues at coordinate 6,104 of CAMOMF010000193.1, read as the reverse complement.
CGGCATCCAATCCGCCCGCCTCTTTATAGGCGCGGGTTCTGACAAACAAAGCACAACCACTTGCCCAATCAATAGGGACGATAGAGTCGTATTGCCCTTTGTCCGTTTCCACCCGTCCAAACCGTCTGCCCCGACAATAAGGGTATCCGAGGATGCTGATGAATCCGCCAGCGGCGCCTGAATGCTCGAAGGGGTAGGTGAGTGTTTCATCCGGTGCAGCGGGTGTACCGGTGACGGGAAGGGTGTATTTGCGTACTTTGGGTTGTGCTGCCACCACTTCGGGGTGAGTGTCCATGTACCGGAGAACTGGAGTCAACCAGTCTGCTGTGACCCAAATGTCGGAATTGAGCAGTACGGTGTACTCGGCATCCAGATGCTCTAATGCACGGTTGTATCCCTCGGCAAATCCGTAGTTTTTGTCCAAGACAATAGTCCTGACGGTGGGGAATTGCTTCAACACTTGCAGCGATTGGTCGGTGCTGCCGTTGTCTGCCACGACGACCTCCACATCGGGTGCTTGGGAGAACTGTACTACTGAAGGCAGAAACTGCCGGAGCATATTCTCGCCGTTCCAATTAAGTATAACTACACTGCATTTCATTGGTTTATCTGTTTTGTTGTTGCGAAAGGTCAGAGTGTTTTGACGTGTTAGGGCGGGTAGAATCTTCGCGGCGCCATTTGAACCGGTTGTGCGTCCACAGCCATAGTTTGGGGTCACGAAGAATGTTTTCCTCCAGAAAAGCGGCAAAGCGGTCCGTTATTTCCCCTTCAGCGGTTGCGGGCGAGTCGATAGCGATTGTTCTGAAAAATGTTTCGTAATGTCCCCGTTTGGGCATTCGGATGTCCGCATAATAGACGGGGTAGTTGAATTTTCTCGCCAATGTTTCCGTTCCGGTTATAAAGGGTGTATCTTGCCCCAAGAAAGACACCCAATGTCCAAGGTCATGCTTGGAGGGTTTTTGGTCGGAAAGCATATAATAAATATGCGCTCCATCGGTTCGTCGGTTTTGTAGCATGTGCCTAAGCAGCAGATTCTTGTCTATAAGGTCGCAACCGCGCTTTTCCCTCAGTTCGTGCATCAGTTTGTCCGCGGACTTGCTTTTGAGCGTGCGGTAAATGACATGAGAGTGGAAGTCGTCGGGCATTCGGTTGCAAATGTCTGCCAACCATTCCCAACACCCATAGTGTCCGAGCATGATGAATCCGCCTCCATGCGCGCGGATTTCGGCTTCGAGTGTTTCTGCTCCGTGGAAGACCACCCTTTCGCGAATCTCCTTTTCAGTGATGCGATAACCGTAGATTATCTCCGCCAAGAGGTCAGCGAACCAGTGGTAAAAATCTTTCTCCCGCCGCTTTCGTTGAGAGTCCGTTTCGGTGGGGAAACACAGCGAAAGGTTTCGTTTTACCACTTTCCGGCGATATTGCACTATATAGTACAACAAAGGATAGACTACACCTTGCATCAAGGCGTAGAGGGCGTTTAGTGGGAACAGCGATAAGATTCTGACCAGCGTGCGCATCAATCTTCGTCGTCTTCGTCGTAGATGCCAATCTGCTTGCCGTATTCAAACTCGCCGTCGAGGATGAGTTGAATCTGTTCGTCATTGAGGTTGATGCCGTCTCGTTTTGCGGCGCGGCGGATAAACTCGAGTTCAGCCGTCTCGTCCACATAGCCGTCGGAGGCAACGTTTTCGTCAAGGAGTCCTTCGGATTCGTAGAAATCGTAGATTACATCCAATACGTACTGGATGTCGTCTTCTGTTATTCCTTCGCGGTCTTGTTCGGGAATAAGGTTGAGAATAAACTCGACGCATTTGCTGTCGTCAAACTCAGGACCGAGGTCCAAATCTTGCTCTTTTGCCATAATTTGTATGTTTTTTTATGTTTAAACGTCACTTTTTTACGAATTTGTTTGCAAAGTTGAACTTTTTTCTGTAATTTTGCAGACTTTTTCGTTTTAACTAAAAATTGTATCAACAGATATGTCCAATTTTGTCCAACGCACCCTAAGCGGGTCGGTGTATGTAGCCGTGATAGTTGCCTCGGTGTTGTATCATCCGGCAAGTTTTGCCGTTTTGTTCTGCTTGGTTAGCATGTTTGCAGTGCGTGAGTTCTGTAAGTTGCTGCAACTTGACCCGTGGCTCACCATTATGTCGTCCCTTTCGGCAGGTGTACTATTCTTCATGCACAGTTACCTGAATGATATTCCATCTGTCATAGAGCCGTTGTACCTGCTCCTAGTGATGCTTGTGCTGGTGGCAGAATTGTTCCGCAAGCAGCCCAATCCCATCCATAATTGGGGCTATTTTCTTGCCTCTCAGGCAATGATTGCCTATCCTCTTGCCCTCATGAACAGTATTTATTACCATGAGGATTGGATGTTAGGGCGGTACATTGTGTTGGCACTGTTTGTATGTGTTTGGACCAATGACACGGGTGCTTATTGCGTAGGTTCGCTCATTGGCAAGCACAAAATGATTCCTCGTGTCAGTCCCGGCAAAACCTGGGAGGGCTTGATAGGTGGATTCGTGTTCTCGCTTTTGGCGGGATACATCTTCTCACTTTTTGTTCCTGCACTTGCCGTTTGGCAGTGGCTTTTGATCGCCTTTACCATTTCCGTAGCCGGTACGTTGGGTGACTTGATGGAAAGTCTGTTCAAGCGTACTATCGGCGTGAAAGACAGTGGTACAGTCGTTCCCGGCCGTGGAGGTTGGTTGGACTGCTTTGATTCTACTCTGCTTGCCGCTCCGGCTGTTTATCTGCTGCTCTCAGTTCTTGGATAACCATGCTTGGCCAGCGCCAGTTTTGGTAAGCCAGTTGAGCGATTCCGGGTGCGAGTATCATTCCCCAAATTCCCCATTCTCCCACTTTAAGCATAAGAAGCAGGAGGACGATTGTTGCGGCTCCGCTAATAAGTGAGGGCCACATGAACGGTATTTTGTTGTCCGCCATAATAAAGTTGGCGGCAAGTACGTGGTTTTGTTCCAGTAAACTGAAGAGCAGCATGACGCTCAGCATGGCAGCGGGTAAGAAGTGCGTCTCGCTATGAAGTAGGTGCAGCACCCAGTCCCCTGCAAGCATGAAAGCCGTTCCACCCAGTATGTATATGCAGACCAGTGCTGCCACGGATAGCGTGTAGTAGTGGCGTAGTGCGGACGAGTTGCGTTCTGCCCTGCATTGAGCGAGACGGGGAATGTAACTTTGGTACATGACGCCTCCGCAGCGTGCGAGTACATCGATAACCTGCATGGTGATACCAAAAGCGGCAATATCCTTCAGGGGCAGGAAAGCCGAGCCGATAAACAAGGCGGATTTGGTAACAGCAAACCCTCCGAGGTTGGTAAGACCGACTCTGAGGGAATTGGGTGTGATGACCCGTAAGATTTGTTTGTAGTCCTTTTCTTGGGCGTTACTCAGGGCTGTTTGCATTTGCGCAGTAAAGAAGACCCTGCGCGAGAGAGTACGTTTGATGATGTAACTTAAGAGTTGTGCACTGACGATTGCTGTGAGTCCGAATCCTGCATAGATTAGCCCAATGGCCACCAGCAAATACGTAGCCTGTCCAACGATGATTATCTGCTGACTTCGCTTGATATACCCTTTGCCTGTGAGGAGTGAGTCGTAGTAGAGAGTGTATATATTGTAGCAGTTGACTGCCACGAGAATGACCCATGCCACCATGGCGTCTTGTCTGTCGCCGGAGTATTTCTGCATGAGGAAGTAGAAGTAGGCTGTTCCAGCAGTGAGGAGGAGAGCCAACACGCCGATGGCGACCCATTTGTAGAATGTCCGCATGGCTCGAATGGTACCCTTTAGGAGTCCGTAATCCACTTCGCTTCCACTTTGCACCTCGCTAACACCAACCACTTGAAGAGTCTTTACCCCGGAAAAGATATAACTGAGGTTGCGTGCAAAGGAGGGTCGGAAGCCGAAGTCGAGCAGGAAGACCAGGAAAGTGATAGTCTGGAATATATTCCATACCGCCACTGCGTCTGCCGACATTTTATGGAGGATAAATGGCAGCAAAATCAGCCCTGCACCTACATTGAAAAACGTAGCCGCATACCCCCAAAGGACATCCTTTTTACCAATATTTTCGATTCCCAAAGACAAGGCTATTTTGTCATTTTAGCGTTTAACATTTTAGCATTTATTTTAGCATTTATCATTTTTTCTTTTTCTCATTTTTTTATTAGAGACGGGCGTCGGATAAGTGGCGGGGAATGGTGCCTTTGACATCGAAAATGACGCAACCTTGCTGTTTGTAGCGGGCGAAGTCGAAGTGGCGGAACTCGTTGTGTGCAACGCATGCAATGATGGCTTTGTAGGGTTTGTCGGGGTTCACCTTGGGAATGAGGGTGGCGTTGAGTTCGTGCTGTACTTCTGATGGATCTGCCCATGGGTCGTAAATATCCACCTGACAACCAAAGTCCTGCAGTTCGCGTGCAATGTCCACCACCTTGGTGTTGCGTATGTCCGGGCAGTTCTCCTTGAAGGTGACTCCGAGAATGAGCACGCGGGTATGGAGAATGGCGTAGCCTTTGCGGATGAGGAGTTTGAGTGTTTTGTCGGCAATGAACTTCGCCATGGAGTTGTTTACGGCGCGTCCGGAGAGGATGACCTGCGGTTCGTATCCGAGCATTTTGGCTTTGTGCGCGAGGTAATAAGGGTCCACGCTGATGCAATGTCCCCCGACCAGCCCGGGTCGGTAAGGTAGGAAGTTCCATTTGGTGGCTGCGGCTTCGAGAACGTCGAGCGTGTCAATACCTACGCGGTCGCAGATTAGAGCGAGTTCGTTCATGAAACTGATATTCACGTCACGCTGACTATTCTCAACTGCTTTTGCCGCCTCCGCCACTTTGATGCTGGGTGCGCGGTATGTGCCGTTTTCGAGTATGGAGTTGTAGAGTGCGTCGATTCGCAGTGCTACGTCTGGCGTAGAGCCGGATGTGATCTTACGAATCTTGGTGAGCGTATTCACTTTGTCTCCCGGGTTGATGCGCTCGGGGGAGTAACCGCAGAAGAAATCGATGTTGAATCGGAGTCCTGATGCCTGTTCGAGCACGGGCACACAGTCGTCTTCGGTGCAGCCAGGGTAAGTAGTTGACTCGTAGATAACGATGTCGCCTTTTTTGAGCACCCTGCCAATGGTACGTGATGCGTTGAGAAGGGGGGTGAGGTCGGGCGTGTTGAACTTGTCAATGGGTGTGGGGACAGTGACAATAAACACGTTGGCGGCGCTCAAGTCCTTAGCGTCGTTGGTGAGCGTAAGTCCTGTAGAATGAGTTGGTTGGGAGGTGTTGAGCACTTGCCTCAGTCCTGTAAGGTCGGCTTCGAGCGTATGATCTTCTCCCCGCTTCAGTTCGTTGACGCGTTCCAAAGAGATGTCGTAGCCAATGACAGGATAGTGTTTACCGAACTCCACAGCGAGTGGGAGTCCGACATATCCGAGTCCGATAACGGCTATGGTGGTTGGTTGAGTCATTATTTAGAAGTCTGTTAATCGCGTTTGAAGATGTCGCGTGTGTAAACCTTACTAATTACATCATCGAGGCAGGGGTCGTAGCGGTTGGCAATGATGGCGTTGCTCTGCGCTTTGAAGTCAGCAAGGTTGTTGACAATGCGTGAGCCGAAGAAAGTAGTGCCGTCTTCGAGAGTAGGTTCGTAGATGATTACTTTCGCGCCTTTTGCCTTGACGCGCTTCATTATACCCTGAATACTGGACTGTCGGAAATTGTCAGAGTTGCTCTTCATCGTGAGCCTGAAGACGCCAATAGTGACCTCTTTTTCCTCTGCGCGGTCGTAAGCATTGGCCGTGGTGTAATTGTAGTATCCCGCTTTTTCGAGTACGCGGTCCGCAATGAAGTCCTTCCGGGTGCGGTTGCTGTCCACGATGGCTTTGATGAGATTCTCTGGTACATCGTTGAAGTTGGCGAGCAGTTGCTTGGTATCTTTGGGCAGGCAGTACCCTCCGTATCCGAAGGAGGGGTTGTTGTAGTGACTACCGAGACGTGGGTCAAGGCATACACCGTTGATAATAGCCTGTGTGTCGAGTTCGTTGAAGTAGGAAACCCGGAGCGCCAGATAGGTGTTGACGAATAGTT
>CAMOMF010000192.1 GCA_946619625.1 uncultured Bacteroidales bacterium | reverse complement strand
ACCAGAGCAAGCGCTACGAGATCAACCCCATCATCGACCGCGTCGGCGGTGGCGACTCCTTCTCCGGCGGCCTCATCCATGGTATGCTCAAATACCCGGACAACCAAGGTGCCGCCCTCGAGTTCGCTGTAGCCGCTTCCGCTCTGAAGCACACCATCAATGGCGACTACAACCTCGTTTCTGAGGAAGAAGTGCTCTCGCTCGCCGGTGGCAACGCCAACGGACGCGTTCAACGCTAAAGCGTAAGTACCATTTGGTCATTTGCCTTGCAGCTACTCCGCATGGGTACAATGACCAAATGGCAAAATAAATAACAATTAGTAACTGATTTTATGAATAAACTTCCATTTAAGGAGACCTTCTCCGAGGCTTTTCAGTTGGGCGGGAAAAACATCTTGTCGCTCATTGCTGCAACGGTCATGTACGTTTTGACCATTTGGATTCCGTATCTCAACATCGGCACAACTATCGCCATGGAGTCGATTCCGGCACTGCTGGCCAAAGGAGAAGTCATTGACCCGTTCTTCATCTTCGAGAGCAAATATCGCCGCAACATGGGTGAGTTCTTCATCCTCATCGGCTTGGAGAGTCTTGTGCTATTCGTTGCACTACTCCTCGGCATCATCCCCGCATTCGTGATGAGTATTGCGTGGAGTCTGGCAATCCTGCTTTTTGTCGATAAAGACCTGAAAGCAATGGATGCTCTACGCAAGTCGAATGAACTGACCTATGGTTACAAGTGGCGTATCTTCGGACTGACATTCATATTCGCTTTCTGCTTCGAGTTCATTTGTTCATTGATTGGATTAATCTTCAAATCAATTGACATGACGTGGGCAGGCGGGTGCATTGTCGTCATTTTGGCATTGTGTTTCGTACCTTTCGGTCTCGGATTGGACGCTGCCATCTATCGCAGACTCACGGAAGAAAAGCCTGCCGACAACGAACCGGATGCAGAGGTTATCGTGGAAGAAGTTATTGTTGAAGAATAAATTAAATACTATTTATGGCAAAATTTGATAAGATTCAGGTGATGGCAAAGATTGGTGCCGCACCGATGGTTCCTGTGTTCTACCACAAGGACCTGGAAGTATGTAAGAATGTAGTGAAAGCATGCTACGAAGGCGGCGTTCGCGCTTTCGAGTTCACCAACCGCGGTGACTTCGCCCACGAGGTGTTCGGTCCGCTGGTAAAGTGGGCGGCTGTTGAGTGCCCTGAGTTGGCAATTGGTGTTGGCTCTGTAGTGGACGCTCCCACCGCTGCTCTCTACATTCAGTTGGGTGCCTGCTTCGTAGTAGGACCGCTCTTCAACCCCGACATTGCCCCTGTCTGCAACCGCCGTCTCATCCCTTACTGCCCCGGATGCGGTTCGGTAAGCGAGATTGGCAAGGCACAGGAGCTGGGTTGCGACCTGACCAAACTCTTCCCCGGCGACGTATATGGTCCGAACATGGTCAAAGGTCTCAAAGCACCCATGCCGTGGTCCAAGATCATGGTTACCGGCGGTGTTTCGCCCGATGCAGAGAACCTCAAGAAATGGTTCGACGCTGGCGTGTATTGCGTAGGTATGGGTTCGAAACTCTTCCCTTCAGACAAAGTGAAAGCCGGCGACTGGGCATACGTTACCGCCAAGTGCAAAGAGTGCTTCGACATCATCGCTGAACTCAAGAAGTAACACCCATTTACAAAAATGACTAAATGGTTAATATTATGTCAACTCAACAAAAACTTATGACCAACTGGCGTTGGTGGCTGTGTTCGCTGCTCTTTGTGGCAACAACCGTCAACTACCTCGACCGCCAGGTTCTCTCCCTGACTTGGGAAGAATTCATCAAACCTGAGTTCCACTGGACCGACAACGATTACGGTACAATCACCTCTGTTTTCTCCATCCTGTACGCCATCTGCTGCCTCTTTGCCGGTAAGTTCGTGGACTGGATGGGCACGAAAAAAGGTTATATCTGCGCCATCACGGTATGGTCGCTGGGTGCATGCTTGCACGCTGCTTGCGGTTGGGCAACGATGCACATCGAGGGCTTTGAGTCCATCGCAGCCATGCGCGCCGTCGAGGCAGGCAGTACTGCCGCCCTCGGCATTGCCACCACTTCCGTCTATCTGTTCCTACTCTGCCGCGGCATTCTTGCACTCGGCGAGGCAGGCAACTTCCCCGCTGCCATCAAGGTGACGGCTGAGTATTTCCCCAAGAAAGACCGCGCATTCGCCACTTCTGTCTTCAACGCCGGTGCTTCTGTAGGCGCACTCGCTGCTCCTCTCTGCATCCCGCCTTTGGCTGCCAAATGGGGATGGGAAATGGCATTCATCATCATCGGTGCCCTCGGCTTCCTGTGGGTGTTCTTCTGGGTCTTCATGTATGACAAACCCGAAAAGAGCAAACACGTAAACGAGGCAGAACTTCAGTACATCCGCCAAGATGAGGGTAAAGAAGAGGTCCTCGCTGCTCCCAAAGAGGAGAAAACCATCTCCATGCTCAAGTGCTTCGGCTACCGTCAGACTTGGTCTTTCATTGCCGGTAAGTTCTTCACCGACGGGGTATGGTGGTTCTTCTTGTTCTGGGCACCTTCGTACTTCCAGAACCAGTTCGGCTACAAAGCATCTTCCGGCATGGGTCAGGCGCTGATCTTCACCCTCTACGCGATTGTAACCATTCTGTCGCTGTTTGGCGGTTATCTGCCCAAACTGTTCGTCGAGAAGAAAGGAATGGAACCGTATGCCGGTCGTATGCTCTCCATGTTGATCTTCACCGCTTTCCCGCTGTTTGCATTGTTTGCCCAACCGATGGGCGCCATGAGTGCTTGGTGGCCTGCCATCTTCATCGGCTTGGCTGGCGCAGGACACCAGGCTTGGTCGGCGAACCTATTCTCCACCATTGGTGACATGTTCCCCAAATCGACCATTGCCACCATCACGGGTATCGGTGCCATGGCAGGCGGTATTGGTTCGATGATTATCCAGAAAGCAGCCGGCGCGCTCTTCACCTATGCTGAGGCACAGGGTGCTGCGTTCTCTTTCCTCGGGTTTGAAGGCAAACCTGCAGGCTACTTCATCATGTTCTGTTTCTGTGGTATTGCTTACATCACCGCATGGTGCATCATGAAGGCGCTTGTGCCACACTACAAACCTGTTGTTGTAGACTAATCTGACGACTAATCATAACGACTACTATTCAATCATACACAATAAAGCCCGCCCATTGTGGCAGGCTTTATTGTGTATGTTCAGTGGACGAAACGTCCCTTCCCTCCCCTATCGGTTTTCCTCGAAGTACACTCTTTTGACGCGCCGGGAGACAGAGGTGAGAATCTCATACGTAATTGTACCCAGTTTGTCTGCCAGTTCCTGAATGGGCAGGTTGTCGCCGAAGATTATCGCCTCATCGCCGGGTTGTGCATCGGTATCGGTCACATCCACCATACACAGGTCCATACACACATTGCCCATCACCTTGCAGCGTTTGCCGCGCACCAACACTTCTCCCGCCTGATTGCCGAAACGGCGGTCAAAGCCATCCGCATAACCAATGGGTATCACCCCAATCTTGCGGTCTTCCTGCAGCCATGTATGCCTGCCATAACCGATAGACTCACCGGCTTTGACGGTCTTGACACTCAGTAATGTGGATTTCAGGGTACATACGTTACGCAGCGGTGCACCGGTAAAAGAGAAACCGTACAAACCTATTCCCAAACGACACATATCAAACTGGTATTGCGTGAATCGCTCCATACCCGCTGAGTTGAGGATATGTTTCATTATCGGGTAGGGCAGTTGACCTTTCAGGTAATCGGCACAACGGCAGAAACGTTCTATCTGCTCCAAGGTGAAAGCGTCCCACGAGGGCTCGTCCGCCACGCAGAGGTGCGAGAAGACGCTCCTCACCCGCACTGCGTTCTGTGCTCGTAGCCTCTCTGCCAATGTCTGCATATCCTCCCACTCAAAGCCCAAACGGTGCATGCCTGAGTCCACTTTCAGGTGAACCGGATAGTCCTCCACCCCGGCCTTTCCGGCGGCAGCAAGAAAATCCTCCAACGAGCGGAAAGAATAGATATTCGGCTCCAGGTTATTCTCAATGATACGTTCCAATGCAGTGGTCTCGGGGTCCATGATGATAATCGGCAGACTGATTCCTGCGCGACGCAGTTCCACTCCCTCGTCACAAACAGCCACGGCCAAGTAGTCGGCACCATGGTCCTGCAGGCAGCGCGCAATCTCCACACTACCCGTGCCGTAAGCGAATGCTTTCACCATGCAGGTCAACTTCGTTTCGGGACGGAGCAGGCTCTTGAAGTAGCGCACGTTGTCTGCCAATGCCGTCAGGTTGACCTGCATAACCGTCTCGTGGGTCTTGCGAAGCAGCCTTTCCTGAATAACATCTTCATCATAACCCAATTGGCGCAATACAAGGGCGCAGGTACGGGCGTTTTGGTGCATACTATCCTCCAGCACCACAGGGCAATGCACAAACAGTTTCATTTTCTCCGCACGCTTCTGTTCCAGCGACACAAAGTTCTCATCATGCTCATGGCCAATATAGGTGATAACACCTATCGTAGGTTGGATTATCCGCTCCAATCGCTCCATCTCACCCGGTTGGGAGATTCCCGCCTCAAAAATAGCCAGTTCAGTCTCTTCATTCATTTGCCAAACCGACAAAGGAACACCAATCTGCGAGTTGTACGATTTGGGCGAACGGGTCACGCGGTAGTCGTCTTTCAGCAGTTCATACAGCCACTCTTTCACTACCGTCTTACCATTACTGCCGGTTATTCCTATCACTTTCGCATGAGGATAAAGGGAACGTTTCCATGCCGCCAGGTCTTGCAATGCACATAGTGTATCCTCCACGTACAGGAAGGCGGCATCTGGGAAGCGGTCGGCTTCGGCATAGTCCGCATGCACAACAAAAGCCCTGACACCTTTATCGTACAAGTCACCTATATACTTCGCTCCGTCGTTTTTCTCCGTACGTAGAGCAAAGAAAAGGGTTTTGCCTGCTTCGCCCGTAAGCTGGCGCGAGTCAGTCAAAAGGCGGACAACCTCTATATTATTTTTACACACACGTGCACGCGCACGGAGCACCGGAATAATATCTTCAATGAGAATCATTTTTCTTCATTAATTTATTGATTAACAACGTGGCAGTCATATTGCCGTTTACGTTCAGCAGCGTAGCCGGCATATCCACCAGTGTGGAAATAACCATTACCAGCCCCACCATTCTCGGGTCGGCACCCACCATGGAGCAAATCAGCAACTCTGCTGTTCCTGCCCCCGTGGGCACGGCGCCCACCACCATGGATGCCAAAATACCCATTCCTATCACCGCCAAAGCCGCAGTAGGACCGGCAATGTCATGACCGGTTAAAAGAAAGACAAACAGCACTTTCAACGTGCAACTGATACCCGAACCGAACTTGAACAGGTGCGTGCCGATAGGGATAGTCGATTCCGCCACATCGTCCTGAACGCCCAATTGCTTGCAAGCCAACAGATTGGCAGGCATACACGCACTGGACGAAAGCGTTGACACCGCCGTTACGGTGGGTTGCAGTATCGACTGCCAGTAGTGCTTCATCCGCTCTTTGCCCACGGCGAACAATGCCAACAAGGGGTTGATGACACCGAAGAAGAGGGCTGCAATCGCGCAATATATCAACAAGATACGCCCGTATCCAACCACCAGCATACCGCCCATCTGCGATGCCACAGCAGCAAAATAACAGCCCAAGCCCAGCGGACCGGCACCCATCAACAATTCCAACGCCTTACCGGTCATGACGTTGCCCTTCTCAAGGAATGCGCACACGTCGTCCGAGTCCAGCTTGGCGGCAGCAACTCCCACCAACACTGCCACTAACATCAAGGGCAGGATATGGCGGATGGAGAACAGGTCCTGAAAATCACTGACGGTCACCGTATTGACCACCAGTTCACCTATGCTCTGACCCTGCTCTGCCACCATCTCCACTCCTTCAGCCATCAGGTTCGCCCCCGCTTCTATCGGATTGTATATCAACGTCACCACGTACGTCAGGACCGCTGCCGCTAACAGCATTACCACCCACACCACAAGGCTCGAACCCAACATTCTGCCCAACATGTTGCGGCGCGTCAGGTTGGCGACACTGTTACTGACAGAGAAGAACACAAGGGGCACTATCAGCACGAACAACAGGTTCATGAACACGTCCCCTACCGGCTTCAGGTAAGGGGCAACATCAGGCAGTACAAAACCAATGGCACCGCCTGCCACAATACCGCCCAGCAGAAGCAGCGTCTGCTTGTAATTATGCCAAAAAATCCGAATATTACTCATTTGCATGCGAGTATTTACACATTGAACATCTTCTTTCTGACCGGATCGCAGGTCAGCCCGATGCCCAGTTTGCCGAAAATTTTCTTGTCCACCTCAGACAGCATGACGGTGCTGTGGACCTGACAGCCCTGCAGTTGCGGCAGTTGCTCCATCGCCTTGCGGCAGTTATCGTTATGCAAGGACAGAACGGATAGTGCCACCAACACTTCGTCGGTATGCAGGCGGGGGTTATGCGCCTTCAGGTACGTGGTCTTCGTGTGTTGTATGGGGCGTACCATCTCCTCCGGAATCAGTTTCTGCGAGTGGTCAATGCCCGCCAAGTACTTGGTGGCATTCAGCAGCAGCGCGGCGCTGGGACCCAGCAACGGGGACGATTTAGCGGTGATGATAGTGCCATCGTGCAACTCGATGGCAGCAGCGGGTTTGCCCAGAGTCTGCTCCATACGCTCACGCGCAGCCACGGTACATTTGCGATAAGCAGTGTTGATGCCTAACTGCTTGAACAGCAAGGCAATCTTCGCCACCTCACTCTCATCGTTACGCCCATCGGCAAGACGCTCCAAGGCAGAGTAGTATCGGCGGATAACCTCCTGCTTGGATGCCTCGCGACACACCTCGTCGTCACAGATACAGAACCCCACCATGTTCACACCCATGTCCGTGGGCGACTTGTAGGGACTCTCACCGGTTATGCCCTCAAACAATGCGTTCAGGACAGGGAACACCTCTATGTCACGATTATAGTTAACTGCCTTGATATCATAGGCTTCCAAGTGGAATGGGTCAATCATGTTCACATCGTTCAGGTCCGCCGTTGCCGCCTCATAGGCGATGTTGATGGGGTGCTTCAGGGGCAAGTTCCACACGGGGAATGTTTCAAACTTGGCATATCCGGCAACACGTCCGCGGCGGTGCTCGTTATACACCTGCGAAAGGCAAACCGCCATCTTGCCGCTACCCGGCCCCGGGGCCGTCACCACCACTAACGGACGAGTGGTCTCCACAAAATCGTTCTTACCGTATCCCTCGTCAGAATCAATCAGTTCCACATTGTGCGGGTAACCCTCGATCGTGTAGTGATAATAGGTTTTGATTCCCAACCGCTCCAAACGTTGGCGGTAGGCATCAGCCGACTTCTGACCGCTGTAATGGGTGATAACCACCGAATTGACCTCGAATCCGCGGCGCATAAACTCCTCGCGAAGCCTCAGAACGTCTTCGTCGTACGTCAGACCGTAGTCCTGCCGGACTTTGTTCTTCTCAATATCCACCGCCGAAATCACGATCACAATCTCCAATGATTCACGCAGTTGACGCAACATGGACAACTTACTATCCGGCTGAAAACCGGGCAGTACACGGCTGGCATGGTAGTCGTCAAACAGTTTGCCGCCCATTTCCAGATAGAGTTTGTTACCAAAATGCGCAATACGCTCTTTGATGTGCTCCGACTGAATGCGGATGTACTTGTCATTGTCAAAACCTATATTCATATTATTTAAAAAATAAACATCTGTTTAACAGTCGTTTGTGTGGTCATCCCCGGATTGTCAATCCCCTCACCCCACAAAACCGCATGCAAAGGTACGGTTTTTTTTTGACATGTGCAAGAGTTTGTTGAAAAAAAGTGCAAACAAATTATTGCTTGCGCTACTTTTTGCAGCAAAGACTGTCGAGTTTTCTAAGAAAACGAATAAATAAAATGCAAGGAAAATACAAACATTTTTGTTAAACGTTTTGCTTACGGCCTCTTTACCCTCCCCTATACTTCTCCGTAACGTAGGGTACCATGCCATATTATAAATGTGAAAATGTGAAAATGATTAAACGCCTTCCCCTCTATATATAGCAAAAAAATGCGAAGAATCTATCACCTATTTTGCAACATTTTTCACTTTTCCTGCATTTTGCTCCATTTTTCTATCATTTTATTTGCATATATCAAAAAAAAGCATTATCTTTGCAGCCGAATTTGTTGCCCAGACTCTCTGTGCGCAATTCCGTCACTTACTGACGTTAAACAGAAAGACAAAAGCGCTTAGCGAAGCGCAATACATACTAACTAAAAGCGTTACAGCCAAACTTGAGTTTTGAAACCTGAACAATTTCAAAAACTTATGTGAATCAAGCAAAAGCTCGATAGCGCTCGCGCCTCCGGCGTGGGCTTTTGCGTATTTATTTGATTCACAAGGTAAGTTCAGGACCTCAAAACTCAAATGAAGCAAACAAAAGTTCACGCTTTTTGTGTGTTCTTATTAACAGGTGATTATTTGGGTAGAGTAACGATTTAGTCGGTACCCTTTTTGTGGTGCCTATAAGTAACGTAATTATTAATCAACAAACAAATAGAATTATGAAACGACATCTTCTCACCTTTGCGCTATGCCTCGCTGGCTTTTTGGTACCCACTTTCCATGCTCGAGGGGAAATTATTGACTCCGGAACTTGTGGAGAGAATATCACATGGACAATCGATGACAATGGTCTTCTCGCCATCTCTGGCTCTGGCGAAATGTATAGTTGGAGTCCTAGTGAAACCCCGTGGAATAGTTATTCTACCTCAATTGAATCAGTAGTGGTAAATGGCGATATAACTAAAATTGGCGACAATGCTTTTAGAGGATGCACTAACCTTTCTTCGATAACTATGCCAAATGATCTCACGAGTATTGGACATGAGGCTTTTTCTGAGTGTACAAGTTTGTTAAATATTTCTATTCCCAGCACTGTTTCTAACATTGGAATAGGCGCTTTCAATCATTGTTCTAGCCTTTCTTCTATTAGTATTCCAGATGCTGTTTCTATTATCAATAATTACGCATTTTATTATTGTAGTAATCTTTCTTCCGTTTCTATGGGTAATGATATCACGAGTATCGGATATGCCGCATTTGGTTATTGCACAAATCTTGAATCTGTTACGATACCAAATGAAGTGACGTCAATAGACAATAATGCTTTTGAATATTGCTCGAAACTTGCTTCTATTGCTTTACCTGACGGACTAACCACCATCAATAATCATGTGTTCGATCATTGTTCAAACCTTTCTACGGTTCTCATGGGTGATGATGTTACAAGCATTGGAGACTATGCATTTAACTATTGCTCAAAACTTACTTCTATTACTGTACCTAACAATGTTGCAAGTATTGGTATTAGGGCTTTCGGTGAATGCGATCGACTTACTATGATTAACATGCTACCCACTTCAGTGCCTTCGTTAGGAGAATACAATTCTTTGAATCTGGCAGTAATCATCGTTCCGGATGCATCATTAGACGCATATAAAAGTGCCAATAATTGGGGCTCATTTGCAAACCAAATACTATCTAATGCTGTGCAGACCGACTATGATGTCAACCTTACAGCATTGGATGATAGGTCTGCCCTCGAAGCAGAAATCACTGACCCGCTACTTAGCAATGTCGTTAAACTGAAGGTATCCGGCACCATCAACGGATACGACATTATGGTTATTCGCAACAAAATGATTAACCTCCATGAATTAGACTTGGGGGATGCAGTTATTGTTGAAAATCCATATAAATACTATATGGACTATTCTACTCAAAATGATAGATTAGGAGAGTATTTCTTTTATGGAATGATAAGATTGACAAAAATATCTTTACCATCTACAATAACAAGCATAGGGACACGTGCCGTTGGTAATTGCATTAGCCTTACCGACATTACTATACCAGAAAATGTAACAGAAATAGAAGAATACTCTTTTTCTAGTTGTAATGACCTTATTTCTGTTACCCTCCCAAAACAATTGACAAAAATAGGGGCAAACGCTTTTCAATCTTGCGCTTCACTTTCTAGTATTATTATTCCAGATAAAGTAGAAACTATTGAATGGAACGCTTTTGAAGGTTGCTATAAACTTACATCTATAACTATTCCTAATAATATAAATAGTATTGGTAACTACGCATTTAATGGCCCAACGTTGTCTGCTGTGTATATTAAAGTAGTGGAACCTATTCCAATGGGACAATATACATTTGGTGAAAACACCTTCCGAAATGCCACGCTCTATATCCCTCGCAACGAAGAGTGGGACGCTACTTATTGGAAATACTACTACGACACCCAATGGTCGCAATTCGCACACTTGGATGAATGGGACCCTACATTTTCGGGATTTAACATTGACAACGACTACAACCTTGATGGAGGTACCATCCAAGGCGAAAGCGAAGTGGACGAGAATGGCGACCTGGTATTGGACGAACATGGACAACAGAAAGTGCGCCACCCGAGGGGTAATTTCCATGCCGGCAGTGGCTTCATGGTTGATAATACCGGTCACCAACACCTGCGCAGTGGGCATCTTCATCACGATGGTAGCAAATGCGGCTCCCTCATCGGTAACCACCGTCAGTGGAACGATGAGGATCAACACGAAGAGGAAGCCAACCTTATCATCGACACCCTCTATTGTGAGATCGAGGTAACGGGAAATCGCTGGTATTTCCTCTCTTTCCCGTTCGATGTGGACTTGAGCAAAGTGACAGCACCCGGCAATTATGTATGGCGTGAGTATGATGGCGAATCCCGTGCCACCAACAGTAGCGCCTCGGGCAACTGGAAATCCGCGACTGGCAGTGTCCTGCATGCCGGCAAAGGCTATATCTTCCATTGCAACAAAGCCGGCACACTCTCTATTCCTATTTTCAATCCTGACTTCGCCAACGAGGCACCCATCCAATTGGAACTGCACAACTGCGGCAACGCACAAAACGCCAACTGGAACTTTGTAGGCAACCCCTACACCAGTTACTATGAGCTGGAGGACGTTACCTTTAATGCACCTATCACCGTCTGGAACGGCAGTAGTTATGAGGCTATCCGCCCGGGCGATGACGACTATACCTTCTCGCCGTTTGAGGCATACTTCGTACAGCAACCCAATGCCCAAACAACCGAAGTGGGGCATGACCGCGGAAAACGTGAGACACACGGACAAAGTAAAGAGAAAGCAAAAAAGGCAGCAGAGCGTCGCGCCATGCAGCAGGTCAACCCCGACCGTCTCATCGTCAACCTCACTATCTCCGATGGTGAGAACACCGACAAGACACGTATTGTTTATAACGATACACACGCAATGGGTTACGAACTCGACTGCGATGCCTCGAAGTTCATTTCCACCGAAGCCGTGCCCCAGATATACACCACCTACCAAGGCGTAAACTACTCCATTAACGAGCGCCCGAAGGGTTCCTATGAAACACAACTTGGTATCAAATGCCCTGCAGATGGAGTTTACACTATTGCCGTCACACGCATGGACGTTCCTCTGCTATTGGAAGACCACCTCACCGGCAATACGCACGACCTCACCCTTGGTAGCTACTCTTTCTCTGCCGAAGCGGGTTACAGCCCTGAGCGGTTCTCTGTTCGTATCAACAGCGAAGAAACCGGCATTGCCGACTTCCTTGCCGAGACTGGTGTGAGCGTGTTTGCATCTGAAGGAGCCATCAACCTAACCGGTATCAATGGTAACGCCGTTCGCATTTTTGCGGCTAACGGACAACAAGTGACAGAAATGGTTGCAGACGGATTAGTCTCCGTTCCCACCGGTACCTATCTTGTTCAGGCGGGTAACAACACCACCAAAGTAATAGTAAAATAAGACACCATGAAACACTACATGAATAAGTCCATGCTGGCAGCAGGTCTCCTGTTGCTAAGCATGGCTGTATGGGCAGACTACGACCCTGACAATCCTCAAGAGCCACAGGCGTATTTCCGCCTCATTACGGTGGTCTCGCCCTCCATGGCGGGGTCCACTTCCGGCTCAGGCATGTACATGGAAGGTGTCACCGTCAATGTGCGGACCTCGGCAAGAACAGGATATACGTTCAATCACTGGGAGCATAAACGTACGGGGGAAACACTCAGTACCAACTCTGCTTTTGCCTACACCATGTCCAACCGCTCCGATACACTGGTGGCAGTATATGACTTCACACCCAACAATCCCGCAGAACCGGACTACACCAACCAATACCGGCTTTATCTGACCACCAACATTGAGGGGGCTTGCTCCTTCAACCGCACGTCAGGAGAGAAAGCAGAGGCGGATGATTATATCACGGTTAGTGCATACGTCTCACAAGGTTACGATTTTTTAGGATGGTATCAAAATGGGACACGCATCTCCGAATCCGTTTCCTTCAACTACCAGATGCCTGCCAACGGTGCCACCTTGCAAGCCATGCTCTCCTTCAATCCTGCCAACCCTGACGAACCCTCTGCTACTGCCTACACGGCAACGGGTGACCTCAACGCCGACGGAATAGTGAACGTGGTGGATGCAACGATATTGATAGGTGCCTATCTGCAGGGAACGACTGTGGAACTGCAGAAGTCACTTGCCGATGTCAATCATGACGGGACGGTCAATGTGGTGGATGCCACCGAAGTAATAAGTAGATTTTTGAATAACAGATAACAGCCATGAAGCGAATCTTCCTTTTTTTCGCGCTTGCGGCTATAGTATATACAGCCCAAGCCGACCAAATTAACATCAGCAACGCCACCCTCAACCCGGGAGGCACTTCCGTACAGGTCACCGTCTCCCTTGAGGGCACACGCTTGTACACCTCTTATAACATGGATATTACACTGCCCGAGGGGTGGGAGATAGAGTTATATGAAGACGAATTGTCGGTATATATGGCAACGGAAACAGACGATTTCTATCCTTCCACCGGACGCGGCAATAACAAGACATACTCTCATAATTTCTCATTCACTTACGGAGTAGTGGGGAACCGCGTTCTCCGTGTAGCATGTACATCTAACTCCAATGCGTCATTCAAGGCTAACTCAGGTGATTTGTTCACAATCTACCTCCAAGCCTCCCCATATGCCAAGCCCGGCACGCCCGACATCAGCATTACTGGTGTAGCCTTTGCCACGTATGACAGCGGGACAGGGCATGTGGACGGGTACAACTTCAATAATGCGGTCTCCAATGCCGTTACTGTCACCACCGATGCCACTGCACCATTGTATGTCAATCCTTCGGCGCAGTGGAGCACGTGTATCCTGCCGTTTGACGCTGAGTTGCCAAACGGCGTGAGTGCCTACAGAAGCGAGCGAGTGGATGGCAACGATGTGTATTTTTCCAAGGTGACTTCCTTGCAGGCCTATATACCTTATGTACTGCACGCTGCCACTGGTTTTTCGGGGAATGTCAGCGGGACTGTCGATCCAGCCAACTATCCCGAAGCCGGATATGTAACGGATACGGCGGGACTCCTGAATGGTGCCATTACGAAACAGTCCATCACAACTGGATATGTACTTCAGAAGGACCCCGAGGCTGAAACGCCCAAGTTCTACAACGTCAACGGGCAAACATTCTTTATCCCCGAGGGACGCTGTTGGCTCACGTTGCCGGCTGAAACCGATGCTCCCTCTATCCGTTTGGTTATTGAGGAAACCTCGGCGATAAACATGATTGATGCCGCACAAGATGGACTTATCTACAACATCCTCGGACAACCGGTATCGCAACCGATACCCGGACAGGTTTACATTCAAAATGGCAAGAAATATATCCACCAATAATCCTATTCATATGAAGAAAAAATATTCTGAACCATTCCTGCAATTCGTTTATATACCAACGGATATAATATGCACCTCCGACACCAATGCATACATCGACATTGACAACGAAAAAGATGCCAACCCCATCTGGGATGTGCTGTAATAAACACTTTGTTGGCAATTAAATATTTGGCGTAAAGTTTACTTCCATTCTTAAGAAATTGCAACATTTTACATAAAAAAACGAATAAAGCAGCATTTCCCTTGTACAATATTTGCACATATCAATTATTTTTTGTACCTTTGCAGTCGGATTCAGTATGCACAAGGCTTCGGCATCACACCGCCTGCCGCCTGAGGCATGTAAAGAATTGCAAAAATAGTATCGTAGCACAGGGAAAAAAACTAAAGAAGGGGAAATGCTGCCATTCGTTTTTACACCATAAAACAACAAATACCATACTTATGAAATCTAAGTTCACCATACCTGCTCCGACAAGTGATTCTCACTTTTCACTATTCTCATGCAGTGGCAATTGCCATCATTCTATTGGACAGACAATAGCTCTGCCCCTACAATGTTAACCAATCCATTTATCGCTACCTGGTAAAGACTCCTCCTATACCTCTCCATACCTTCTTGACCAATTCTGAAACATCAAAAAATAACACAGATATGCAACACCTTCATTCGGCATTTGGTAGAATCGCTCTACTTCTGACCATCTTGGTTGGCACAACGCCCCTTAGTGCCCAGTCCCTCTCCGGCTACTGCGGACGCGAGACGGTCTTTAACAACGACAGCACCAATCTTTTCTGGCAAGTGGACACTGTCTCCCGCGTCCTTACCATCACCGGCAATGGACAAATGAAAGACTACTCCACCGACACCAAAGCACCTTGGTACCCATGGCGGAACTATATTCAACGAATAAATATCGGCGACCAAGTCACAACGGTGGGTTCGTATGCTATGTACTACCTGCAAAAAGCCGACTCTGTACACTTTGGTCTCGGACTGACAAAAATAAACGAATATGCTTTTTACTATTGCGGAATGAGAAGAGTGCGATTGGGGAACAACGTAGAAACAATAGGATACCACGCTTTTGCGAGCTGTGATAGCCTACTTTTGGTAGATTTCGGACTATCAAATGTCACATCGATGAATAGTTTCACCTTTGCATACAATTACTCTCTGAAGACAGTAGTAATGCGAAAAGTTAAAACTTTAGGTTCGCACGCCTTTTATTCTGCACGGAACCTCAACTCAGTAGAATTTGGTGACAGCCTGAAGACCATAAACTACGACGCTTTCCATTACTGCACTTCGCTTAAAGCCATTCATATCCCTTGCACTACTACTAATATATCCTCTGATGCTTTCAACTATACGGAAGTCTTGGATACCATTACCGTAAGCGAAGACAATCTAAGCTACAATAGTGCCGGCAACTGTAATGCCATTATGCGCACGAGTGATAACGCATTAATGGTTGGCTGTAAGAGTACTATTATCCCCAATTATACCACCTCTATTGCCGATTATGCTTTCCGAGGCTGTGTAGGACTTACTTCCGTAACCATTCCAAGTAGTGTATATCGTATCGGTTATTGTGCGTTTGATGGATGTAGTAGTCTTTCTTCTTTAACTATTCCGGAAGGAGTGGTTGAATTAGGGGGGTATGCATTTTATAACTGTAGCAGCTT
>CAMOMF010000191.1 GCA_946619625.1 uncultured Bacteroidales bacterium | reverse complement strand
GACATTGCACGAAGAGAGCGCAAGACACAGAACAAGCGCGATAAGCAGCACAACTATACACCAAAGGAGATTTTCATATTTTTTCATTTACAATTTTCTCATTTATTTAGTTATTTATTCATTTTTCAGGAGTGCACGCGAAGCAATCGTCCGAAGCTCAGCGAGGAAAGAAACAATATCAAACAACATCAAACAACATCAAACGCCCGCAGGGCATCAAACAACTTCAAACAAATTCAAACAAATTGATAACTCCTGAAAAAGAGTCGGGGGCGTCGAGCCCCCTGGCTCTTTTACGCTACCTCGTTCCCTGCCATGCTTTCTGCGACAAGGAAGGTGCGGAGAGTCATATACTTCGACTGGGCCGCGAAGCGTACCTCTGCGGCAGCGCGGCGCTGTGCATCGGCAGCGACAGTCTTCGCGTAGTCGGAAGCCGCCTTGAACTTGGCGCGGTGCTGCTCCATCGCAGCGGTGACCACGTCCGAGGGGTAACACAACTTGGAGATGTAGGGTTTCTTGGTGAAGCCGTTGATACCGAAATAGGTTTTGGTGTGAGAACAGGGTTTGCCGTGGATCTCTTTCACGGGGTACTCAAATACCACTTTGTCATACTTACGAGACATAATAAAAAATTTTTAATTGGTTAATAATTTAATTGGTTATTTATTGTCCTCAAGTTCACATGTCCACGCAGGGATGAATGTGAGCGATTGGGCAAGTGTCAGACGGATGATGTCACGGGCTTCTTCGGGATAAAAGAGCGAAGGGTCTATCGGCACCACGCGAACGGTGAGCGTACCGCCCTTGACCGACAGGTCCGGTTCCAGCGTCTCTAAATGGTACAGCACCGCTGCTTTCGCCCGCTGCAACTCCTCCGTATCCCGAAACGGGATGGTGATAAGAATTCGTTTTTTAGTCTTCATTGCTGTTTTTGTTTATGACAGTTGAACAACCGCCGTCATTTTGGACGCGTTTCCATAAGAGGGGAAAATGAGCCTGTTTCTGTTGTCAAATAAGAAAGAAATGACAACAAGAATGTGAGACCAAGTAGGAATAAGTATAAAGAAAAATCGGAACGCACTTATTTTTCAGTACGTTCCGATTATGCGGATAAAATGAAAAAAGTAAAAGAAAATTATCCTGTTGACAACACGTGTGACAACAGAGACTGTTTTTATGGTCTATTTGGTGCGACTATTAATGCCTTTGGTAGCATACAATCCATCCTCCAGATAGTTCCAGCAGGGGTGTCCATATCAGCCACATCGTTAGTGAAGTCCTCTGCTTTAGTAGGGAGCGACTTCTGTGGATTGATGATTGAAAGTAGCCGGTTAATGAGTCTTTTGCTCTCAGCTGTTATGCGCTTCTCATCTGCTCTCGGATTGGAGAAATGAATTTGATTATTAAAGTGAGGCAAACCTCCTAATACTGCACAGGTGGTGGGTGTGGTCGCCGACATGATAGAGGGTGTTGTTCTCCGAGGAGACAATGCCCTCTTCGTCTATTTTCTCCACTTTCACCCGACCGGAGCAGTGCAGCACCAATTGTTTGGAAAGCAGGATGCCGACGTGCGTCACCCTGCCGTTTTTGTCGAAGAAGACGAGGTCGCATGGCTTGCTTTGCTCCAGCGAAGCCACTTCTTCGCCCTGCGTCGCCTGCTCGGAGGCGTTTCTCAGCAGGCTGACGCCCATCATGCTCATCAGCACTTGCGTCAGTCCCGAGCAGTCCATGCCCAGCGCGTTCTTGCCGCCCCACAGGTAGGGGGTGTTCAGCAGGAAACGGCTGAGGACCTTGAGCGAGTCTTCCGTAAGAGGCATCGGTGCCTGCAACACCATACCCGGGTCGATAGAGAAAGGTACGCCCAGCACCTCGAACGAGCCGCTCTGCCCTTCCACCTTATAGCCACACAGGCGCGTGCCTGCGGTGAGGGGCAGTGTCTGACCGTTGTTGCGGCTCAGGGCAAACGCCATGGGCATTCGGACGTAAGCGGTGCTGTTGCTGAGGCGTTCGCTGTAGTCGGCATACTCGTCGTCTGTCATCTTCGTGAGCATCTTGAAATCGACCCAACCGGTCATACCGTCGGCATCGTTGCGCACGCGTATCCAGCGTTCCGCTTCTTCCAGCACCTCGACCGTTTCGCCGAAGAGCAGTTGCGTCAGTTGTTCGGCGCATTCACTGCTCTCCCCGCGAAGCGGTACTACACTATGCAGAATAATTCCTTTGGACATTTTTTTCGTGATTTCTAAGGACCAAGGGACTAAGTAATTACCAGACGCGGACGCGCTTGTCGGGAGCGACGTACATAGGCGACTCCTCGGTTACGTTCCATGCCTCGTACCATGCGTCAATATGCGGCAGTGCGCCGTTCACACGCCAGCGTCCCAGCGAGTGAGGGTCGCTCTTGGTGAGGTTCAGTATCTCCTCTGGACGGATATTGCCCGCCCACACATTGGCGTATGCCAGGAAGAAACGCTGGTCGGGAGTGAAACCATCGACCGTCTGCAGCGGTTTGTCGGCGGCACGTTGTGCGTTCAGAAAAGCGCGGTGGCTGATCTCCAGACCGCCGTGGTCGGCGATATTTTCGCCAAGCGTAAAGCGTCCGTTGGCATGCACGCCCGGTGCGACCTCTATTCCATCGAAGAAATCCGCCATCACCTTTGTGCGCTCCTGGAAGCGGGCGAAATCCTCTTCCGTCCACCACATGTTCAGGTTGCCGTCCTTGTCGAACTGCGCACCTTGGTCGTCGAAACCGTGCGTCATCTCGTGCCCAATGACCACTCCGATGGCACCATAGTTGAACGCATCGTCCGCCTGCATGTCGAAGAACGGATATTGCAGGATACCGGCAGGGAAACAGATCTCGTTGCTGGAGGGGTTGTAGTATGCGTTCACGGTCTGCGGGGTCATGTACCACTGCTGTTTGTCCACCGGCTTGTCAAGGAAACTGAGGCTGTAGTCCTGCTCGAACTTGGCAGCACGCATCAGGTTCTCGAAATAAGTGAGCTTCGGGTCGATCTGCAGAGCGGTATAGTCGCGCCACTTGTCGGGATAACCGATCTTCACCACAAACGCCGCCAGTTTCTCATGCGCTTTGGCACGTGTCTCGTCGCTCATCCATTCCTGTGCGTCAATACGCTCGCGCAGTGCCACTTGCAGGTTCTTCACCAGTTGCAGCATGCGCTCTTTGTTCTCGGCGGGGAAATACTTCGCCACGTACATCTGACCGACCGCCTCGCCCAGCGTGCCGTTTACAACGCCCACCGCACGTTTCCACAGGGGCTTGGGTTCCTCTTTGCCGCTGAGGGTACGTCCCCAGAAGTCGAACGACTCGGCATAGATCTCGCTGGTGAGCGCACTGGAAGCGCCTTGGATAGTCTGGTGCGTGAACAGCACTTTCAGGTCCTCAAGCGGCTCTTCCGCCAGCATCTTGCCCGCCTCTTTCAGGTGCTCGATCTGTCCGACGGACAGGCTGTCCGTATGTATCTCCATTGCCTGGAAGAAAGCGTCCCAGTCCACCTCGGGGACAAGGGTCTTGAGTTCGGCGATACTCATCTTGTTGTAGTTGGCTTGGGGGTCGCGCAACTGCACATTGTCTTTCGCCGCCTTGGCAAGACGCGTCTCCAGGCGGAGCACAGTCTGTGCTTTCGCCTCGGCGTCGTCAAACCCGAACAGGCGGAACATGTTGGCTACGTGCTTGACGTAGGCGTTACGGATGCGCAAGGTCTCCTCGTCTTCATCCACATAGTACTCTTTCTCCCCCAAAGCAAAACCGCCCTGGCACTCCTTGAGGATATTCATGGTGGAGTTCATCTCGTCGGCGTCCACATACATGCCCCAGATACCATAGTGCATGGACTTGCCCAGCAAGGCGCTCAGTTCCGCTCTGTCCTGCACCGCCCATAGTTCGTCCAAGGCGGGGCGTACCGCCTCTACTCCTTCGGTGTCACGACGGGCAGTGTCCATCGCCATGTTGTACAGGTCACCGATTTTTTGCTCGATACTGCCCTGCGGATGTTGGTCCTTGGCAATAGAACCAATCAGTTCGTTCAAGCGGTTGTTGTTCTCTTCGCGTACCACGTCAAACGAGCCGTATCGGCTGTACTCTGCCGTGAGCGGGTTCTTTTCCATCCAGCCTCCGCAGGCGTACTGATAGAAATCATTCTGCGCCACTGCGGTGGTGTCCAGATTGGTCAGGTCCAATCCTGTTGTCTGTTGTTTACTGCATCCCATTGTCATCATTACTAATGCCATCAAAAAAACACTCTTTTTCATATTTTTAACGAGTTAAAAATCTGCAGTCTTTGCTGCGGCGAGTCGGGTAAGCAAGACTTACACTCGCCTTGCGAAAGACTTCATCATTATTATATTTTAACGAGTTAACAATCTGTTGTCTTTATTGGTTATTTTCATTATTTGCAACCTGTTGCTTTCATAATCAGGGGGGCAACCTCTGAGTTGTCGTGCCATCCGGTGAAACGCTCAGCGCCCACTCCGATAGCGAACAGAGGCACCGCAGCCGCGCTGTGCGAGCCGGTCGTCCAGCCTACCTTGGCTTTTTTGTCCAGCAGACTCACCGCCTTGGCGGAGAGGGAGGACAGGGACGAATAGAGCGTCTTCTTGTCGGCACTCTTGTTCTTGAGCATGTCGTTGAACAGCGCCTTCAGTTCGGCGTCCTCTTCCGCCGTCACGGGTACTGCGTCGTACAGTCCCAACTGCGCGGTGAACAAGTCCTTCACTTGCTGCCATTTCAGTTTCTTGCCGTACGTCTGGTGCATGGCTTTCACTTGGTTGGACAGTTCGGACAATGATATCTTCTGGTGCTGCAGCGCCTGCAGGTTGAGGGTGTAGTCCGAGTTGCCCAATGCCATACCGCCGGTCTCGTGGTCCGCAGTGATGACAATCAACGTCTCATCGGGGTGTTGTTTGTAGAAACGGACGACCTCCCTGATGGCGGCGTCAAACTCCAGCACATCGCCGATAACGGTGGCGGCGTCGTTGTCATGGCATGCCCAGTCGATGGCACCGCCCTCCACCATCATGAAGAAGGGGCGTTTCTGCCGGCTCAGGAAATCGATGGCAGACGCCGTTATCTGCTGCAGGGTCAGGTCGCCCTCTTTCTTGTTGATACCGTATGGAATCATGCCCGTACCCAGGTAGTTCTTGTCACGTCCTTCATGCTCCTGTATCAGGATAAGCCGCTCTACGCCTCTTCTCTCTTCGTACTCTTTCAGTCCGCGGGCGAACGTATAACCGGCTTTCTCGCACAGCTCGTACACGTTCGGTCCCCCATCGGGCGCATCCTTCGGATAGGGCTGGTAGAACGTGGCTCCGCCGAAGAACTCAAAGCCCGACTCAGCCAACTGCCTGCCTATTTCGTAGTACATGTTGCGCTTGGGCACATGTGCATAGAACGCCGCAGGTGTGGCATGGTCAATCGACACAGAGGTCATGATTCCCACCGCCCAGCCTTCGTCATGAAGCCTTTCAGCGATAGTCTTCACCGGCGCACCTTTGTCGTCCAGCCCCAGAGTGCCGTTGTTGGTTTTGTGTCCCGATGCCAGACAGGTGCCGGCCGCCGACGAGTCCGTGATGCTGTTACTGGTACTGAAGGTGCCCAACTGTCCCGAATAGGGCAACTGCGTCATACACAACTGCTTGCGTCCGATCTGTCCGCCCAGCTCCGCCAGATACATCTCTGTTGCCAGCACTTGGTTCGGACCCATGCCGTCGCCAATCAGGTAGAACACATACTTCGCCTGCGCCCATGCACTCATCATGCACAGCACAGCCGTCACTACTACCAAAAATCGTTTCATATCTTTCTGTCTTTATTGTTATCGATATTCCGAGTCACCCCTGCAGGCTTAGACGAGGCCTCGGGGGAGGGGTCTAAGTCGGCGGGGGTGATTGAAACACTCTTAAGGTGCGGGGTTACTTGCTGACAAGCGCCATGGTGTCGGACGCAATCATCAGTTCCTCGTCGGTGGGGATGACAACCACCTTGACCTTGGAATCAGGGGCGGAGATAATCGCCTCTTTGCCGCGGATAGTGGCGTTCTTGGCTGCATCAATCTTGACGCCCATGAACTCGAGTCCCTTGCAGGTCTCTTCGCGCATGGAGGTCTGGTTCTCGCCCACGCCGGCGGTGAAGACGATAATGTCCACGCCCCCCATGGCTGCTGCGTAGGCGCCAATGTACTTCTTGATCTTGTAGTTGTACATATCCTGTGCGAGGATAGCGCGCTGGTTGCCCTCGTGGCATGCTTTCTCCAGGTCACGCATGTCACTACCTACGCCGGACACACCGGCCACACCCGATTTCTTGTTCAGTAGGTCGCTGATACCGTCGGCGTCCAAGCCGAGTTTCTTCTGTAGGAAAGCCACAGCACCGCCGTCCACGTCACCCGAGCGGGTGCCCATCATGATACCCTCCAGCGGAGTGAGTCCCATGGAGGTGTCCATGCAACGTCCGTCTTTTACTGCTGCCAGCGAACCGCCGTTGCCGATATGGCAGGTGATGATACGCTGTTTGTTGTAGTCAACCCCGAGGAACTCGCAGGCACGGGCGCTGACGTAGCGGTGACTGGTTCCGTGGAAACCATAGCGGCGCACACCGTATTTCTCATAGACCTCGTAGGGCAGGGCGTACATGTAGGAGTATGCAGGCATCGTCTGGTGGAAAGCGGTATCGAAGACGCCCACTTGCGGCAGACCCGGCATCAGTTCGCTTACCGCCTTAATACCCTTCAGGTTGGCAGGGTTGTGCAGCGGAGCCAAATCGCTCACGGCCTCGAACGCCTTGATCACTTCGTCGTTGATGATAACGGACTTGGTGAATTTCTCGCCACCGTGCACCATGCGGTGACCTACAGCATCGATTTCGTCGAGGGACTTGATGACCCCCACTTCGGCATCGGTAAGAAGGCTGAAGATGAACTTCACGCCCTCGGTATGCTCGGGGATATCGTGCATAAACGTCACTTTCTCGCCATTCGGCAGTTTCGCCTTGACGAAAGCGTTATCCAGTCCGACGCGCTCGGCACCACCGGAAGCCATCACTTCCTTGGTGTCCATGTTGTACAGCGCATATTTGATAGAAGAACTACCACAGTTCAATACTAAAATCTTCATAATTTTAATGAATTAAAATTCTGTAGTCTTTGCTTCGGCGAGTTGCGTAAGCGGGACTTACACTCGCCTTGCTAAAAACTTCATAATAAAAATCTAAATAATTAAATCTCCCAATTATCAATTGTCACTTGTCAATTACTTTATTGCCTGGTTGGCGGTGATGATAATCATCTGCACGATGTCCATCACTTTGCAGCCGCGGCTGAGGTCGTTGACCGGTGCGGCAATACCTTGCAGGATGGGGCCGATAGCGTTGGCGCCACTGAAACGTTCTACCAACTTGTAGCCGATATTGCCTGCTTGCAGGTCGGGGAAGACGAGTACGTTCGCCTTGCCTGCGACGTTGGAGCCCGGTGCTTTGCTGGCACCCACTTTGGCTACCAAAGCAGCGTCTGCCTGCAGTTCGCCGTCCAATTGTAGTTCAGGAGCCATCTCGTGCGCCAGGCGGGTTGCTTCGGTAACTTTGTCAATCAGTTCGTGCTTGGCAGAACCCTTGGTGGAGAAACTCAGCATAGCCACGCGCGGCTCAATCTGTCCGAGGGTGCGTGCTGTTTCGGCGGTGGAGACGGCGATCTGTGCCAGTTCTTCTGCATTGGGGCAGGGGTTGACTGCGCAGTCGGCGAAGACAAGGAAACCGTCCTCACCCAACTCCTTGGCAGGAGTGAACATCAGGAAAGCGCCCGAAACGATACCGCAGCCGGGTTTGGTTTTCAGGATCTGGAAAGCGGGGCGGATGGTGTCGGCAGTCGTACCGCGTGCACCTGCCAACTCGCCGTCGGCGTCGCCGGCTTTGATCATCAGGCAGCCCAGATAGAGCGGGTCCATCGCTTTCTGTTTCGCCTCTTCGGGAGTCATGCCTTTCTTCTTGCGCAGTTCATAGAGCAAGTTGCTGTACTCCTCCATCTTGGGGTCGGTGGCGGGGTCGAAGATAGTAGCCTCGTGGATATGCTTGTAGCCGTTCTCCTGAACCATGCGGTTGATGACAGCGGGATCGCCGATAAGAATGAGGTTGGCAATTCCCTCCTCGAGGATGATGTTGGCAGCCTCCAAGGTACGTGGTTCGTCACCTTCGGGTAATACAATCCTTTGCTTGTTCGCTTTCGCGCGAGCTTTCATTTGGGATAAAATGTCCATTGTTGTACTGTTTTATTGATTATTACTTGATTTTTCAGGTTAGTTACGATGGTTCCAGACGCCGTTCCCTGTCTCCGCAATGGGGACTCTGAACCGGCGCAGCAACTTTTGCGGGTGCAAAGATACTGCTTTTTTTTGACATATGCAAACATTTTTTGAAAAAAGTGAAAAAATGGCATTTTTTTGATGTGGAGGAGGAACGGAAAAAGAAAATTGCCCCTCTTGACGGAGGCCGCTCTCCCCGTTTCTTTATCCCTTGGGATACGATCACTACGTGTGCATCGGGGAGACGCTCCGGGTATTACAATGGTATTACTCAGTTTTGAGGTTGGGGCAAAAAAGTGCAAAAAAAAACCAAAACAATGTGATTTATTGCTTGAGCATGAGTTTAACGGACCATTTTGCAATCCGGTCTTGCTGCCGTTGAGCGGAATACAGCCAGCGTACCATCATTGGTTCAGCAATTTTGACATATGCATTCTGCGATGGGCAGCAGCTTCATCAGACGAAAGGAACCGCCCAGCACGCAAGTCTTCTTCCGACTCTGCAATCATGGCTTCTATTTCCGCCATAGTATAGGGTTGCAGCGTCCCTGCCTCCTCGACCTCAACCTCGTTTAACAACCGCTCTGCAAGCCATCTCTTGTTAGCAGCTGTGAGATTGTATGCGAGTAAACCTTCCCATATGTTCTGTAAAGCAACAATACTCATACAATTACTTTTTTGTTCGTGCTGCAAAGTTACTGCTTTTTTCCGACATATGCAAATGTTTGGGGCAAAAAAGTGGGGGAAAGAGTGTGAAAAGGGTGAAAAGGATGCAAAAAAGTGCACAGTTGGGCGTTTTTCGAGCGGGAAAAGTTGCGGTTAAGGGCAAAAAACGGGTGAAAAAGGCGCGAGAGTTGCATTTTTTTCAGAAAAGACTTGCATATGTCGGAAAAAAGCAGTACCTTTGCAGCCCGAAATGATTTGACATCATCTGCTATGACCAAGAAAGTGATTTTTCTGCTCGCGCTCATTACCGTTTGCGCGGCTCCGGCGGCGGCAGTGGACACACTCTACATACGACAGACTGACACGATTGTTATCCGTGAGACGCGCTACAAGAAAGTAGCCGCACTTTCAGAGACTCCGGTTCAGGAAGTTGTGCAGGCGGTAAACAAAGACGGCTGTGAAGACAAGGTGTTCTTTGTGTACTTCCCTTTAGGACGATATAGCATTGATGATGCGGCAAAGAAGGCTATTCAGGAGATGGCAACCCGCTTGGAGGAGCACCCCGACCAAGGAGTAAGGCTGACAGGCTACTGCGATGATGTAGGTTCAAGCGACCTGAATGACAGGTTGTCTGTGGCTCGGGCGGAGAACGTGCGTAACAGGTTGCAGGAGGTGCACGGCATAGCCGGTGCGCGAATAGCCGTAGAGGGCAAAGGCAAGTTGGAGAACGTTCGGGGCGAGTACAGCGCCAACCGTCGCGTAGAGATGCGCATGGTGCCGTTGAGCGAATTGACCGCTGCGGCAGAAGCACAGCCATCCGAAATGAGGGAACAACAGAAAGCCGCTCCCACCGCCACGGAAGTGAAGGTGGTTGCCACAGAGGAGGTGAGCCGGTACACCACATTGGCACGGCTGGCACGGAAATACTACAACAACACGTTCTGTTGGGTATATATATACGCAATGAACAAAAGTAATATTCCCAATCCGAACAACCTCCGTATCGGGCAGAAATTAAGTATCCCCGAACTCAGCGAGGTGGACAGACAGATTACCAAGCAGGAGTCGGAAGAGTACTACAGAATGATTAGGAGATAAACAACGCTCCGGGTCCCATAGCTCAGTTGGTCAGAGCACCTGACTCATAATCAGGGAGTCCTTGGTTCAAGCCCAAGTGGGACCACTCGCGGTCGGTACGGCGGTCGTACGGAATGTGCGCAGAGCCGTGTCGCAGACCCCGCGAAAAAGAAAACAGGCTGTCGCGACGATGGCCTTTTTTACTTATAAGGACAAAAAAGATTGCCTGACAGGCAAACAAAGCATATGCAAGATATCAGAAACATAGCGATTATTGCGCACGTGGACCATGGCAAGACCACATTGGTGGACAAGATGCTCTACACCGCGCACCTGTTCCGCGAGAACGAACAAAAAGGCGAACTCATCCTGGATAATAACGACCTCGAGCGGGAGCGCGGTATCACCATCCTGGCAAAGAACGTATCCATCGAGTACAAGGGCGTAAAGATTAACATCATCGACACGCCGGGGCATGCCGACTTTGGCGGAGAGGTGGAGCGCGTGCTGAACATGGCAGACGGCGTGCTGCTGTTGGTAGATGCCTTTGAGGGTCCCATGCCACAGACGCGTTTCGTGCTGCAGAAAGCCCTTGAGATGGGGTTGAAGCCCATTGTCGTCATCAACAAAGTGGACAAACTGAACTGCCGTCCCGACGAAGTGCAAGAGGCCGTCTTCGACCTGAT
>CAMOMF010000190.1 GCA_946619625.1 uncultured Bacteroidales bacterium | reverse complement strand
TAGTTGAAAGAAGTTGATAGTGGAAAGTGGAAAGTGGAAAGTGGAAAGGTTGAAAAGTTGAAAGCAATGATATTTGCCGCGGGGCTCGGCACACGACTCAAGCCCATTACGGACACTATCCCCAAGGCGCTGCTGCCCATCGGGGGGAAGACGCTGTTGGAATGGCAGTTACAGAAACTGCGCGCTGCCGGTATTACGGAGGTGGTAATCAATATCCACCATTTTGCCGACCAGATTGTCCGCTTTGTGGCAGAACATGATGCGTGGGGTATGCACATCCTTTTCTCGGACGAGCGCGAACAATTGTTGGAGACAGGCGGTGGACTAAAGAAAGCCGCGGACCTGTTAGGCACAGATGAGCCGGTACTGGTATGCAATGTGGACGTGCTGAGTACCATTCGTTTGGAAGAACTGATGGCGGCACACCGGCCTGAGAGTTTGGCAACTATAGTGGTGAGTCCTCGTGAAACACAGCGCTATTTGCTTTTTACCCCTCAACGCCGTCTGGTGGGATGGACCAATATCAAGACCGGTGAAGTGAAACCGGCAGACTTTCACTACTCGCCCAAAGAGGTGGAAGCACTGGCATTCTCCGGCATGCATGTTGTATCGCCAAAAATCTTCGAACTGATGCGGCCCTATCCTGCACGTTTCCCCATCATTGATTTCTACATCGACCAGTGCCGCGAACATGAGATTAACGCCTTCGTTCCCTGCAATTACCGCATGATGGACATCGGCAAGATAGACACCCTTCAGGAGGCGGAACAATTCGCAAAAACCTTGACCTTGTAAATAATGCAATACATTGGTGAGATATTAGCCTTGATTGTTGCCGTGCTGTGGACAATCAGTTCCCTGTCCGGTGAGGTGGCATCCAAACGGTACGGTTCGCTGCTGATGAACATCGTGCGTATGACAGAAGGTATCGTGCTCATTGGCGGTCTGCTGTGGGTGGTCACCGGCCGTCCCCCACCCACATACACGACGAAAGAAGTGTGGTTCTGGCTGGTTCTGTCATCCGTTGCCGGGTACGTGATAGGCGACTATTTTTTCCTGCAATGTTTTATCCTGATTGGAGCGCGCTGGGGTGAGTTGTTTATGACCATTGCCCCGCCTGTCGCCGCTCTGACGGGCTGGTTTCTGCTGGGCGAGTCCATGAGTTGGATGGCACTATTAGGCATGTCCATCACACTGGTGGGTATAGGTATGTCTATTCTGTCAAGGGATAACAAGAGCAAGCACCATGTCCACCTGAAACTGCCTGTCCGGGGTATCATCTACGGTATCATTGCCGGCGTTGGTCAGGGCGTAGGGTTGGTGTTCTCCAAACAAGGCATGCTACTATATCGCGAGCATGTGACCGAAGCGATGGGCGAAGCGGACCACATGCTGTCTGCCATGCCTTTTGCAGCCACACAAATACGTTGTATCACAGCCTTGGTGGGTTTCTTTATCATGTACGAGATTTTCCGTGCTACGGGCAAGGAGCGACACGGCTGGGGACTTGTTTTCCGTGACAAGAAAGCATTTGCCTGCGCCACGTTGTCCACATTTACAGGCACTTTCCTGGGTGTGGCGCTGTCGCTTGCCTCCACGATGTATACGTCTACCGGTATCACGCAGACCATCATGTCGCTTGTTCCGGTACTGATATTGTGGCCCAGCAACCTGCTCTTTCACACGAAAATAACGCCTTTGGAAGTAGTTGGCGCCATTGTGAGTGTCTGCGGCGTGGCACTGTTCTTCTTATAATTTTTCGAGATTTCGAGATTACGGCATTTCGATATTGCGAGGTTGCGCTACAGTCCAGACGTAATGAGGGCAGATGTGCGTTTCGAAAAGAATATCCTGCGTGTCATCCAGTACATGGTGCAGTTCGTCCACAATGCCTGTACCGCGAAGTTTGAGTAACGCTTCTTTCTGCGTCCATAGCGAGGTAAACTCAGCAGCAGGATTCTTCGCTTGCGCTATCCTGTTCTGCTCGGCTTCGTTCATGGTTTTCTTCACTAACGCTTCGGACGGGGCGTGTATTTTCTCGATATCTATTCCGATGGGAGCCGAACTGATTACCACAGCGATGGCGTTCTTGGTATGCGAGATACTGAACTGCATGTCGGGGCGTCCTTTTATAGCGGGTTTGCCGTAGTCGTTGTATTCGAATTCGGGGCAAGTGTAGTCCAACGTGGGTGAGATAGCGCCTACTAACTCCGTGAGCATCAAGTATGAACGCAGACAACAGAACTGACCGTGTGTATGGGTATAGCGTAGCGCCTCCGCCCTGCGTTGAGGCGAAACAAGAGGCAACATGCGTGTCACTTCTGCTGCGGTGCAAAGGTCCATATGGTCAAATATTTCAACTAACATAGATATCTTCTTTTGGCAGTTTGTTCCAATTGAAAAGCGGTAGCAGTTCTTGTGGCGTGAGGGGCTTTTCAGCAGGTGTGAGTCCGGCATAGTGTGCCACCTTGCCTAACAACTGTTCGGGAGAGAAATGTTCGCGCAGTTCGCCCATGTCAAGGGCTTTGTCGCGCTTGCACAGACGTTGCCCCGCGGCATTGCAGAGCAAGGGGAAATGAGCAAACCGAGGCGGTGTGAAGCCCAATAAACGGTAAAGATAGAGTTGCTGCGGTACGGAGGTGAGCAGGTCTCGTCCGCGTACCACTTCTGTAACCCCCATGAGGGCATCGTCCACTACCACCGCCAACTG
>CAMOMF010000189.1 GCA_946619625.1 uncultured Bacteroidales bacterium | reverse complement strand
GCCAAGATTCAAGAGGCAAACGGATGGAAAGTGGTGAAAACCAATATCGTCAACGACCGCGGTATCCATATCTGCAAATCCATGCTGGCATGGCTGCGTTTTGGCAATGGCGAGACGCCTGAATCGTCCGGCAAGAAAGGTGACCACCTGATTGGTGACTACTACGTGCGTTTTGACAAAGAGTACCGCAAGCAGGTGGCAGAACTGGTGGCGGGCGGAATGGACGAGGACACCGCCAAGAAAGAGGCTCCGCTCATGAAAGAGGCGCAGGCGATGCTGCTGAAATGGGAACAGAACGACCCCGAAGTACGCGCGTTGTGGCAGAAAATGAACGGGTGGGTCTATGCCGGATTTGACGAGACGTACAAGATGATGGGCGTCAGTTTCGATACTATATATTACGAGTCGAACACCTATCTGGAGGGCAAGTCCGAGGTGGAGCGCGGCGAGAAAGAGGGGCTGTTCTACCGCCGTCCCGACAACAGTGTATGGGCGGACTTGACCAAAGACGGACTGGACGAGAAACTGATCCTGCGCTCAGATGGCACGTCCGTATATATGACGCAGGACATCGGTACGGCAAAACTGCGTTTCCGTGACTATCCTATTGACAAGATGGTCTATGTGGTTGGAAACGAGCAGGAATACCACTTCAAGGTGCTCAGCATATTGTTAGACCGTCTGGGATTCCCATTCGGCAAAGAGTTGGTGCACTTCAGTTACGGCATGGTGGAACTGCCCAACGGCAAGATGAAGAGTAGGGAAGGTACGGTGGTGGATGCCGACGACCTCATGGCGCAGATGATTCAGGATGCCAAGGAAATCAGCAAGGACAAGGTGCTCCGCCTGACAGGTATCACCGAAGAAGAGCAGAACGAGATTGCCCGCAAGGTGGGATTGGGTGCACTGAAGTATTTCATCCTGAAGGTGGACCCGCGTAAGAATATGCTGTTCAATCCCGAGGAGTCGATTGATTTCAACGGCAATACAGGTCCTTTCATTCAATACACCTACGCCCGTATCCGCTCAGTGCTGCGCAAGGCGGACGAGGACCAGGCGGCAAATGGTGCCGATTGGAGCGGCATCAGTATTTCCGACAAAGAGGTGGAACTGGTTCAGCGGATAGCGGAGTTTCCCGCAGTAGTGCGTCAAGCAGGCGATGATTTCTCACCCGCAGTGATATGCAACTATGCCTATGCACTGGCGCAGGCGTTCAATTCGTTCTACCACGACTATTCTATCCTGAATGAACCGGACGGGCAGAAACGGGCGTTCCGTATCATGCTGTCACGTGTCATTGCCCGAACCATTGCCAAGAGCATGGAACTGCTGGGCATAGAGGTGCCGGAAAGAATGTAATCACTAATTAACACAATATTAATCACTAAAAGCACATTATCAGTATGAAAAGTAAGAAATTTATTTGCCCTATTTGTGGCTTTGTTTTCGAAGGCGAAGAGGCTCCGGAGCGTTGCCCGCAATGTAAACAAGTAGTAGAATGGAAAGAAGTGGACCAAAACGCTTCCATTCAATTTGCCTGCGAGCATGTACTTGGTGTTGCCAAGAGTTGCAATGACAAGGAAATCATGGATGGTCTGCAAGCGCATTTCATGGGTGAAGCGACCGAAGTGGGTATGTACCTGGCAATGGCGCGTCAGGCGGACCGTGAAGGGTATCCCGAAATTGCCGCTGCCTTCCGTCAGTATGCCTATGAAGAGGCAGACCACTGCGCCCGCTTTGCCGAACTGCTCGGCGAGGTCGTTTGGGACACCAAGACCAACCTCGAGAAACGTATGATGGCGGAGGCGGGTGCCTGCGAGGACAAACTGCGCATCGCCAAGCGTGCCAAAGCACTCGACTTGGACGCTATCCACGACACTGTTCACGAGATGGCTAAGGACGAGGCACGTCACGGAGCCGGTTTCCAAGGTCTGTACAAGAGATATTTCGAGAAATAAGATGTCCCGTATTATCAACTGATGACGGAGAGCACCTTTCCGTTACAACGGAATGCTTCTTTCCATTACAAAAAGCGCTCGAACCAACCGTTCGGGCGTTTTTTTGTCCCGCCCGCTGCGTTTGACGTAGGAACGCTACGTTGTAGAGGTGGTTTGAACGCAAAGTTGCTTGACGTTGTTTGCATACATAAAAAAACGCTGTTTTTTGCATGCAAGCCCCTAAGAGATATTTCCGAGAGATGACCGAGAGACAACCGAGAGATGAGCGGGAGAGGGGGAATGTGAAATTTTCGGAAAATTTTGATGTACTGAATGGAAAGAGTCCGCTGGATGGTTGGAGGGCATGAAAATGGCAGATTTTAGGTAGGGAATAGCCCCGTGAGCAAAAATGGGGTTATAAGAGCATAGGAGTGTGGCGGGGTGCGAACAGCGTAAGTGTATGATAATTATATTGTTGCACAACATGCAAACCTAACTTATTTCCCTTGCGTGAGTGGCGATTTTTGCTCATGGTAAGGAGAGGGTAAGCAGACCGTATAGAGATGGTATAGAGAAACTTAATTTTCGTTAATGTACATGTTGCGCAGGAGACATTGATAGATGACACCAGTATAGTG
>CAMOMF010000188.1 GCA_946619625.1 uncultured Bacteroidales bacterium | reverse complement strand
GGTATTACCGGCGGCAGGCTGCTCCTGCAAGGTCTCGACAGCCGTTACCCTGACAGGGGTGAAATCCACACCATTGGAAGCGTAGATATCAAAGCCGTCGCCGTGAACAGCAAGGAAATAACCCGCAGGGACGGAAGCATCGCGTCCCGAACCCATGCGCAGGATGACAGAGCCTTTGTGCCCCTGAATGGTAGCGCTGTAGGCAGAAGACGAGGCGCTTTCATCAGACACCTGTGATTCAGAGTGCACACCCGCAGCCTTACGCAGGGCAATCAGACTGTTTATCTCGGATTTGAAAGTTACCCAATGAGGATAGAATACGCAAGGCGTGCCCGGCATCATGAGGATGTATGCATTGGCTTGCAGCACCTTGGGTTTATTGGTTTTAAGGTTTTTGTTATAACCGATGAACTCGTCGCTTTGGTTGTCAGAGCGCTCGAAAGTGTCGTGGTTATCAATGAACGAGACGGCATATTTCTGCTGACCGATACCACGCAGACCGGCGTTCTTCAGTCCTGTGTAGGATCCCTTGCCGATAGTAGAGTTCAGTTTGTATTTGAGCGAGAAATCGAACACCGTGGTGTTGTACGATGCAGACTCAAGGTAACTCTTCAGGTTGTTGGCGTTGCCGTCCCAATACTCTGCCACTGAGAAGAATGGCTGTGAAGAGATATTGTACTGACTAAGGTAAGTGCCCAAGTAGCCCTTCACCATGTCGTAGCGCCAACCATCGTACCCCATCGTACTGCGCATCCATGACAGGTAGGCCTTCACGTAGTTCTGTACGTAGGCGGAGGTGTGGTCAAGGTCGCGGCAACCCGCATCGTTGTCGCCCGTATCGGCAGCACCGCCCTGGCTACCCTTGCAATTGGAACCGGATGTAGTGAAACACTCGTCGCCGGAACATATATGCTCGGAGGTTATCTGGAACTGGCCATAGGAGCCGAAATTCTCGTTGGTAAACGAGCACCAACCTGATGATGCCTGACGGTGGTTGACCACTATATCGCCTAACACCTTGGTATCATGGCGGTGAAGCGCGGCAATAAGTTCCTGCAACCTTTCCTTCGATCCCCAATCACCTACTTGATTGGAGTAGGTTTTGGTATAGTAACCCGTACCGCCGCCGTTGCCCGATGGCGGGAACCATACCAAATCAAAGTTGTTACCTATGGCGGTGGTGTCTTTCAGCAAGTCTATCCACTTGGTACGACCATAACCCTTGTCGCTATAACTATCCCAGTAGAAGCATTGCATCATCACGCCCTCGTACTCGGCGGGCACACCTACAGCGCCATATTGACCCGGGTCGGGATAGTCATTGCCAGCCGTTCCTGTCAGGCAGATTGCAGAGCCGTTATAGGTAACCGTGATATCCTGTGTTTGCGTGGTGACGAAACAGATATTATCGTTGCCCGTGGCATATAGGTTGGAGCAGTCCGCACTGAACTTATCCACTCCGTACCAAGTAGAACCGTTAGTCACCTTGAACTGATACGTACCTGCAGGAACAGCAGAAAACGTAAGTGTTCCCGTGTTGCCATTCATGGTCATCGGACAAGCCGTTGCGCCCCAGGATTTGCCGTTACACCAAGGATTGCCCGAAGTGCCGTTGCCGGATACATAATACTGAACCGCCCCGGCATTGAGTGCCAGAACCAGAACAGAAACAAGCGTTAAGAGTTTTTTCATATTCGTATTACTTTGCACTGATTTCGATAAAGTGTGCAAAGTTACTACTTTTTTTTGAGATATGCAAGCGTTTTGGAAAAAAAATTTATTTTTCTATTATTCTTAACACCGTAACCGCCTCATCTGAGACGGAAAAGTGCACCTCGAAGTGATTATATTCCAATCCATAGATCCGTTCCGGGGCATCTTGATATGCGGGAACCGGCTTTTGAGACAAAATTTCTTCAAGTGCCATTTGGGTTTCAATATCCGGAGCAGGGACGCCCCAACGAACAGGCAGACGAAAATCTTTGGTTGCCTCCGCAAATCCGTTTTGCGCATCGGGGTGTGCGTCCGAGAAAGAAAGGTAAGGTTTGATATCATAGATAGGGGTCCCGTCCATAAGGTCTGCGCCTGCCACCAGAAGGGTCAGTCCCTCATGCGGCGTTTCCTCCACCCGTGCCAGACGGACCGAACTGAGTCCCAATGGATTGGGGCGGTAAGGCGAACGTGTAGCGAAGACCCCTTCACGACTGTTTCCGCCAAGCCGCGGAGGACGTACCGTGGGCGACCATTTCTCCATCGGACGGTTCTGATGGAACCCCCAAATCAGCCACAGATGCGAATAGCCTTCAATGCCTCGCAACGCCTCGCGAACACGGAACTCGGGCTCGAAGACGATGCGCGTCAGCAGTACCGACCCTTCCCTACTCTGCCGGGGAATACCAAATTTCTGCGAAAAGCCGTTTCGGGCGTACGCTATGGGAGTTATTGTCAGTTGGTTGTCTTCGTTCATACTGCACAGACTAAATCGGTTCTCCCGGAAAAGGCCTGTTGTTCTGTAACAACCAGTCCCTATGAAAAACCATATAGTTATTAACAATGAAAGACTGCCGGAGCAGTCTTTCTGTGGTACCTCTTGGAGTTGAACCAAGGACACATGGATTTTCAGTCCATTGCTCTACCACCTGAGCTAAGGTACCTCGCTTTAGCACATAAAAAATTGCTTTCTCTCAAAAGCGGCTGCAAAATTACTGCTTTTTTTTGACATGACCAAATATTTTGGCAGAAAAATGCACTTTTTTATGCACTTTTTTGCATTTTGTAGCAAAAACGGGTCAAAAACACACTTTCATGTGTACCAAAACGACCCGCACAAGCATCAAAGCGACTTGATATACCGGTCGGCTTCGATGGCAGCCTGACAGCCCGAGCCCGCCGCAACCACAGCCTGACGGTAGTGAGGATCGGCAACGTCGCCTGCGGCATAAACACCGGGCAACACTTCGTCGGTGCCGGCTTTAAGCACCTTCGGAGTTCCGGGAACAGTGCGGATATAACCCTCTGCGTCCAGCGCCACGTAGTCAGCAAACACCTTGGAATTGGGGCGATGACCAATAGCAAGGAAGAAACCGTCGATATCAATATGGCGCATTTCTTCTTCAGGGGTGTCCTTCTTATAGACCAAATCCGCCCCTTGCACACGTCCTTCACCCGTCAGTTGCACGGTGTTGTGCTCAAAAAGTACCTCAATCTTAGGGTTGTTAAGCACGCGCTGCTGCATGATTTCCGAAGCACGCAGATAGGGCTTGCGAACAATCATATAGACCTTCGAACAAAGTCCGGCAAGGTAAGTAGCCTCTTCACACGCCGTGTCGCCTCCGCCTACCACTGCCACCACTTTCTTGCGATAAAAGAACCCATCGCAGGTGGCACAGGCACTGACGCCCATACCACGATAGTCGTTTTCCGACTTGATTCCCAACCATTTAGCCGAAGCACCTGTAGCAATAATGACCGTATCGGCAGAAACCGGTTCTGCTGCATCGTCTATCCAGACCAATTTGGGGCTGACAGAAAAATCCACCTTCGTGACAACACCTGTGCGAACCACCGTTCCAAAGCGTTCTGCTTGACGACGCAGGTCTTCCATCATCTGGTAGGGCGCTACACCATCAGGGTAACCCGGGAAATTCTCCACTTCAGTGGTGACGGTTAGTTGTCCTCCGGGTTGCAATCCCTCCAAAAGGACGGGCTCCAAATTAGCGCGCGAAGCGTAGATAGCCGCTGTAAATCCGGCAGGACCGGAACCTATAATCAAGCACTTCAAATTTTCTTTTGCCATGGTTGTAAATCTATACTGTATAATAAAAACGGTTATCTCAAATCATTCACAAATGCACCGGGCTTGGTGATGACAAAGGACGGCACTTGGTCTTCATACACTGCATCAACAAAACGGAGCACGGTAGAGGCGGCACCTCGCTCCTTCACCAACACCTCCAAAGGGAGCAGGGTGGATTTCTGAATGGTAATGACAAACTTCTGTATCCCCGCAGCCAAGTTGTTGGGAATGAGTTCCACCACATAACAATCCTTTCGCTTGCCGGAGGAACCGAACTTCGCCACCGACTGCCGTTGCAGTTCCCGCGCAAACAGCAACGGGTTCGCCTCCATCAGTTCAGCCTGCGTAGGCGTTGTAAGCGTCAACTCATCCGTATCTTCAGAATAAAGGTAGTAGGTCTTGCCATCGTAAGCGCCCTCATTGCCTAACATGGAAAGGCAGAACCGCTCGCCCCGCATCTTGACCTTTCCGTTATACGTGATGGGGGAGGCGGCATCATCTGACACGGTCAAAGTGAAAGCAGAACAGAGCGTCTTCGCCTCCAGTTTCTGCAAGAACTGACGGAGTAGTTGGTCTGCATTGGACGAAACACTCTGTGCCATTACTGCCAATGGCAACAACAACGCAAAAAATATGTTTATCAGTCTTTTCATATACCTAACTCTCCAAATTTCATACGTAGCGTCAGTTCATCCGGAATAAGCACATCACGCCCTTTGGGACCTTTGTTGGGACCTACTATACCCGCGGCTTCCAACTGGTCGGAAATCTTGCCGGCGCGGTTGTAACCAATCTGGAACTTTCGTTGGATGATAGACGTGGAGCCTTGTTGGCTGTTCACCACATATGTGGCAATATCGCGGAACATGGGGTCCAGTTTCTTCATATCTACCGAACCCGGCGCCAACGCCTCGCCTTCACCGCCTTCGCCTACATATTCGGGCAGCTCATACGGTTCAAAATAGGCTTGTTGCGCATGCACGTGCTCAACTATTGCATCCACCTCGGGCGTATCAACAAAAGCGCACTGCACACGCGTAATCTCACCCGATCCGGAATAAAGGAGGTCACCCCTACCAATCAGTTGGTCGGCACCTTTCGCATCAAGCACGGTACGCGAGTCCACTACCGACTGGGTACGGAGTGCTATGCGCGTTGGGATATTAGCCTTGATAACACCGGTCACAATATTGACGGACGGACGTTGTGTCGCCAGAATCATATGCATTCCCACGGC
This sequence comes from uncultured Bacteroidales bacterium, assembly GCA_946619625.1. GTDB lineage: Bacteria > Bacteroidota > Bacteroidia > Bacteroidales > Paludibacteraceae > Colicola. The sequence continues at coordinate 178 of CAMOMF010000188.1, read as the reverse complement.
ACGAGCTTTCTGCGTGATACGTGCAATAGGCGTCTCCACCTGTTTGCCCGCCTGCATGATAAAATCGCCGTACTCGTCTATGATAATCACTATATAAGGCAAGTAACGGTGATGCAGGTCATCGCCCACCACTTTCATGGGGTTCAGCCGCCGCGAGATAAACTTGTCGTTATAGTCC
>CAMOMF010000187.1 GCA_946619625.1 uncultured Bacteroidales bacterium | reverse complement strand
CGGAACGCCTCTGTCAGTAGTTCATCGGAGGTGGCGTACGAGAAGCGGATACACTCGGGCGACATGAACGCCGAGCCCGCAACAGCCGCCACATGTGCTTCGTTGAGCAGGTACATCGCCAAGTCGTCACTGTTGCGGATGGTCTGCTCACCTTCCGCGCTACGGTAGTGTTTGCCAAACAGGCTGTCCACCTTCGGGAACAAGTAGAAAGCCCCATCGGGCACGGTTACCTCAAAGCCGGGGATTTCTTTCGCCAAACGAACCACCAAGTCACGTCTGCGACGGAACGCATCGCACATCTCCGCCACGCATTGTTGGTCCCCCGTGTAGGCGGCTTCCGCGGCTTTCATAGCGATAGAGCAACTGCAACTGGTGTACTGACTTTGCAGTTTCTGGCATGCCTTGACCATCCACGGTTCCGCAGCCATCCAACCTATACGCCAGCCGGTCATGGCGTAGGCTTTGCTGACACCGTTAATGAGGATAACCCGCTCTTTGAGCGAAGGGAACTGCGCCAGCGAATGGTGCGAGCCGGTGTAGTTGATGTGTTCGTAAATCTCGTCGCTGATGATCAGCACTTCGGGGTGTTTCTCCAGAACCGCCGCCAATCCTGCCAGTTCGTCCTGCGAATAGACGCTGCCGGACGGATTGCTGGGCGAACAGAGGATGAGTGCCCGCGTGCGGGGGGTGATGGCTGCATCCAACTGTTCGGGCGTCATCTTGAACCCGGTATGGATAGAGCAGGGAACGAACACGGGGGTCGCCTCTGCCAACTTGACCATCTCGGCGTAACTGACCCAACAGGGGGTAGGCAGGATACACTCGTCACCGGGGTTCAGGATTGCCAGTACGGCGTTGCAGATTGCCTGTTTGCCGCCCGTTGAGACGATAATCTGTTCTGGCGCGTAGTGGAGAGCGTTCTCGTGCAGCAGTTTGTCGGCGATGGCTTTTCTCAGCGAGGGGTAACCCGGTACCGGTGCGTAGAAAGAGAAATTGTCGTCAATCGCTTTCTTGGCAGCGGCTTTGATGTGTTCAGGCGTGTTGAAATCGGGTTCGCCCAAAGACAGGGAGATAACGTCTATGCCAGCGGCTTTCATCTCTGCCGCGCGGGCAGCCATTGCCAGCGTAGGCGAGGCGGAAAGACTTTGAATACGATTTGAAACCATAGTTATGTTCAATTTGTAAATTATTCAATTTGTAAATTTCTTTATTCGGCGAAGCCTCATACGATTGGCAAAGCCGTGGAAAATGAGTAAATACCTTTACTCGTTGATGACTTGGAGAGGGGTGCCCTTCCACCTGTCGAAGCCGCGACCGTACACGGCAGTTGCATCGCTTTCGGTAACCATCGCATTGGGGTCAATGCCAAAGACCAGCCGATAGAGCAGTTGCCTTTCGTCCACACGTGCCAACACATAGACGGCATGCACTTCCTGCTTGCTGTACCAGCCTTCGCCGTTGAGGAGCGTGACGCCGCGGTTCACTTTCCTGTTGATTGCCTCGGCAATCTCTTTGTAGCGCGGTGACACAATCATGAACCGCACGGCATGGCGGCGACGTCTAACCAGCCAATCCAGTGCGAAACTGTAGCAGAATGCCATGCTCAATCCGCATATTATTCGGCGGATACGGTAGTCGTTGAGTGACTGTGCAACGTCTTGCATCTGTTCCGGTACGGGCAGAAACCAACTGCACAGGATAATCACAATGTCGCAAATAACCATAGAAGTCCCCAGCGAAACGTCCCGATACTTGTTGATTATCATGGCTATGATATCTGTTCCTCCGGAAGAACCATTTGCCAGCATGACCGTACCGAGGCACAGTCCAAAGAACAGCCCGCCTACGATACATCCCATCATCGGATCCTCGATAATAGCCTCCGAACGAATAGGTATGAAGCGGTACCAAAAAGAAAGGGATACAGCACCAAACAAAGTGCGTACACAAAACCGCCAACCTACCGTCAGAGCGGCGACGCTAAGGAGAGCGATGTTGATTAGCAATGAAGACAGCCAAATAGGCAGTGCACCTCCATAGGCGGGGAAAAGGGAGGGGAACAGTCCGTCTGTGGCGTAATACAGAATAGAGCAAATACCGGTCAGTCCGCCACTGACTACGTTGTTGGGCACAAAAATCCAGTTGACGCACATGGCGAACGGACAAAGAGCAATAAAGATAATAAGGTACTCGCGCAGAATGACGGAAGGCCTACGGCGAATCATGTCACGGCGTTCGTTGTTGTCCTTCAGTTCGTCGCTGCGCATCGGACTGCATGTGTGGAGTGTATGGTCGGTGGTTGCCATGGAATGACAGTAGTTGAATCCGAACTAAAAAGAACCCCTGTTTGTACTTGCGCGAGAAAACTCCTAATGGAAGGATTTGGAACGTAACCCATTTTTGTAATCTATCTACCTCATCGCTACCGCCAAGCGGGTCACCGCGGAGAGTAATAGCACGCCATCAAAGGGCAAGAGGTCCCGTTTTATAAATTTTGTTGAGTTTTCCGGTCTCTGACAAACAGGGATTCGGCTGCAAAGTTAGTAAATATTTTTGATATATGCAAGCCTTAAGTGCAAAAAAAGTGCTTTTGACCTGCTTTTTCTTAAAAAAGGTTACTATGAACGCTTATTTTTGCCGAATGAACAGGTTGACAGGCGTACCGCAGAAGTCCCAGTTTGCGCGCAGTTTGTTCTCCAGGAAGCGCCGGTACGGCTCCTTGACGTACTGAGGCAAGTTGGCGAAGAAGACGAAGGTGGGCACCTGTGTGTCGGGCAGTTGCGTGCAGTACTTGATTTTTATGTACTTGCCTTTGGTTGCCGGAGGCGGGTAGTTCTCGATGAGTGGCAGGAAGAACTCGTTCAGTTTGGCGGTGGGCACCTTGCGCTGTTTGTTCTCATAAACGTGTATAGCCGTTTCCATCACCTTGAAAATGCGCTGTTTGGTGACGGCGGAGGTGAAGATAATCGGGAAGTCGGTGAATGGCGCCAGCCTGTCCCGGATAGAGGCTTCGAACAGTTTGATGTCAGTGGTCGTCTTGCTCTCTACGAGGTCCCATTTGTTCACGCATACCACTAATCCCTTCTTGTTTTTCTGAATGAGGGAGAAGATGGACAGGTCTTGTGCAGCCAGTCCGCAGAACGTGCCCCGCTCGTCGTAACAACGTGTGGCGTCAATCATCAGCAGGCATACATCGCTGTTCTCAATGGCGCGGATACTGCGCACGACAGAGTAGTATTCCAGGTCTTCGGTCCCTTTTGCTTTCTTGCGGATCCCCGCCGTGTCCACCAAATAGAAGTCCTTGCCGAACTTGTTGTAGCGGGTGTAGATGGAGTCGCGCGTCGTGCCGGCAATGTCCGTTACGACGGTACGTTCCTCGCCGATAAGTGCATTCAGCAGGCT
>CAMOMF010000186.1 GCA_946619625.1 uncultured Bacteroidales bacterium | reverse complement strand
CGGGATAGGCAAGGCGCAGCGCAGGGTCACCCAACAAGACGTATGACATCTTGTTCATGTCGCTCCCACGCTTGTTTTTTGCAAAGCGCAGTGCTTGTCCGACCGACAGATGGTAGTGCCCGTTTTTGCGCGAGAACAATGTGTCGCAAAAAAGCAGGTTCAATTCGCCGTTTTGTGGGGCATATACGGTGCGGCATGCCGAAATAGTGGCGATGGCACCCCCATCCGGATTGAGCACTGCTTGTTCACCGGCGGAAGGTATGGCGGCATCGAAACTGGAGAAATTGCAGGTTGCCAAGAACCACAAACCGCGGTTTTGGTTCGTCATGGCAGTAATATCCGCTAAAGTCATGACACTCTCCGAGGTGATGGCATTATAGCCGCCGTGACCGCTGTAGTCAAAAAAGAGCACACCCGAAGCCATCAGGTTGTTGAACTTGTTCTGTGCAAGCGGGTAACTCTCACCTGCGGCAGTGGTTTCCTGTGGGTAGGCATCCAGGTAAACCTTGTTTACGATGAACTCGGGATTCTTGGTGCGAATCGACTCTGCCGCCCTGTCGCTGATTTGGGTGTGTTGATTGCTGTCGCCGTCATCGGCAAGGAACATCAACTGACTTTTCCATTTTCCGGAACGGCAGTGTTCCATATAGTTGATGGTTTTCTCCACGACCGCTTCGGCCTCCGCAGGGCTGTTCACGGGGAATCGTCCCACTGCAATATCCATGCGACCGGATATGTCCGACTCGCCCTCGTTGTCATCCAGAAATCCGAAATAATCGTCCGATGCGTACGCTTTTGTTTCGTCCAACGAGTTCTTGGCTTGGTAGGTAAGCAACCAGTTGTTTCCGGATGTGGCAAGTAGTTTTCTGTTGTCGAAAGTGCCATCGCCCATCAGCAGCAAGTACTGTGGAGCGTGCAGGTTTTTGTTGCGCGCAGCCCTGTCGTACAGCATTTTCATCAGCCAACGGTATGCCGTTGCATCGGGTGTGCCGGAGGAGAACTCGTTATACACCTGTTGGTCTGTCACAACGGCAGTGGTCATGGCATCAAGACGTTCGTGTGCCGCCGCCAGGGTCTGTGCTGCGGGCAGGAACGCCTTGTTGGTGAGAATAACCATGTCAATATCTTGCAGGCTGTGCAAATCCTGGTTGGGAACGGCATCAAGAATGGTAGGGTGGTGAAACTCGTTCCGCATGGAGGGACGGAAAGCAACGAATGTTTGGGCAGTAAGGTTGTTGCCGAGAAAACTGAGCGAGGAACCGTTGAGCGTAACGGGAACGCGTTGGATGGCACTCAGGTCTGTCACGTTCCATACTTGTACCTCGCTGTCCACTCCGTGCAAAGTGTAGTTTGTCAGACTCTTAACGCCAAAATGCTCTACGTTTCGGAAGGTCAGCGGTTGGTTGTGCAGTACCAGCGAGCAGGTGGCGGATGCCTCCACGTAGTTGAGGAATCCCAGCGCACCATTGGCACTGCTTGAAAAATGAATACTTAACGGTTGGTTGTCTGCGGCGGCGGGCGTGAAAGCCATTTGCCCTGCATTACCTTTGCCCATAACGTAGAAATCGCTGGTCAAGATACCTGTCGTGTTCAGCCTTTGTGAAGAGTTGTTCAGCGTAAACGTGAAGGCAGCCGATGCGGTGGAGTAGGCGGCTATGTCTGCGTATATATATACTTGCTTGGAGGTAATCAAGTCGGGGAACTCAAAGTTGATCGTCATGTCCCCACTGACGGGCATCTGTTGGTAGAACTCGCGTCCTCCGCCCTCTTTTCCTGTGCGGTCAATCAGGTTCAGCGAGTCCACTTCGTGCAGACGCAGCGCAGTGTAGGTGTCTGCCGTATAGGTGGCAGTACCGTTCTCTGCCGCAGCAGTCTGTATGGGCAGAGGAGTACCGGCATCATCGGAAAGAAAATAGAATCCCCGCGTAGAGTAGGGGTTATTGACATGTACGAAACGTGAACCGTTGTATTGCCAACATTCCAGACCTTGAGCGTAGAACACGATGTAGTCGCCCTGATTGAACTGACCATCCGCTCCCGTCACTACGTAATACGGCACCTGGGGCAGGTCGTCTATTTTCGTCTGCGAGAAATCTTGCGGCAATCTGGCACCACCGTAACCGTAGATGCGAATTTGCTGCGGGTCGAGTCCTGCACGTTGTATCTCGTCATAAGTGAGGTAGTGCATGCCGGTCTGGGTAACACTCATTTTTACCCACTTACCGCTACTCAATACTGAGTGTGAACTATAGGTGTGTGCCATTGCCGCTATGCTTGTCAAGCATAGTACCATCAGCAGTATATGTCGTATCTGTTTCATTTTATTCTACAAAATAAGGCGTTTTGTTCGTCTTCGTTCAATATGGCGGTTATCGTGTCGTTGGGATGTAAATCCACGGGCGTTTCTGTCAGTTGCAGATAGATGATATCTCCTTGGCGGATTGTCATGTTCTTGCTGACGATACTGACAGCCTCAGTAATGGTTTCTACGCTGCATTCGCCCTCAAAGATGGTGGCGTTCTTACTTCCTTCAATGCGGTGTTCCCATTTGCCGCACCACGTCTGTCTCGCCGTATCTGCCATCTCGGTCCATCCTCCAACGGGAAACGAACCATCCATGGAAACTGCCTCTGTCCAAGGTTGTGCAAGGCGGATAGCGGTGTCTCGCAGGTCCAAGGCTTGCAGGTCCAACGCCGGCGCTACCGCATCTAAGTACCTCGTGGCAAAGCGCGGTGCGACTTGTTTCCCCAGCCGACTGACACGCAAAGCAAGTGCGGGGTAGGATACCATGTGCTCCACTTCATCCGGAATGAAAAACGGCTTGCGGTTCACCAGCAATGCAGAATCACCCTTCAGCATTACCGCCCCGGTGCCATGCACCTTTCCGCCATATGTCACTCCGATTATCTTCACGTACCCACTACTTATTATATTATGTTGTGGCGTGCAATAACGCGCACGCGCACAAAAAACGGCACAAAGGTACTGCTTTTTTCTGAATTGTACAAATCTTTTGCTAAAAAAATTGTTATTTTGGTTCGTTTTTACCTGTTTTTGTGCCTTAAAACGCAATTTTTGGTGCTAAGAGTCCGACAAACTGATAATTTTGCTCACCCTCTCATCCTCCTCTCATCCTCCTCTCCTCCTCTTCTCATCCTTCTTATAGGTTGGTTTTATGTTCGAGCTTGCGGCGTAGTGTATAGCAATATTTAGGTTGGTAAGTAAGAAAAATTGCAAAAAATGCCCTCAAGATATCATTTTAGCACGGTTTTTGTAGTAAACAATATTCGGTACGAAATATGAAGTACACTACGCACATCGTTATTCAAAATCACAACAAAATAAGCAGAACAGCACATGCGGCGGGGACGAAACCACATACAAACGGCAATACGAAAGCACAAATTGGTGACTTTCGTTGTGTTGGCGTTGGTGGCTTTCGGTATCTTTAGTCTGCCGCGAATGAACAAAGACGAGTTTCCGCAATTCACTATCCGTCAGGGTGTTGTTGCGGCAGTTTATCCTGGCGCCACGGCGCAGGAAGTGGAAGACCAAGTCACCAAACCCCTTGAGCGCTACCTGTTCACCTTTCCCGAGATAAACAAGCGAACCACGTACTCTGTGACCGAAGACGGCATGGTGTACGTGTATGTGGACCTTCGTGTGGACGTCACGGACAAAGACGGCGTGTGGAGCAAGATAAAGCATGGTCTGAATCTCTTCAAGACTGCCAACCTGCCTCCCGGCGTATTGGCGATAGTGGTGGTGGACGATTTCGGCAACACCTCGTCCATGTTGCTGGCAGTGGAATCTGAACAGCGCACGCCTCGAGAGCTGGAGAGTTTCTCTCAGCAAGTATGTGATCGCCTCCGCACTATTCCCGAGATGGGAAAAGTGAAGATTGAGGGGCAACAACAAGAGGAAATTGCCCTGACCATTGACATGGACAAAGTCGCTTCGTATGGTATTCATCCAACCCTTATTCTGTCAGAAATGGCACTGCAAGGGTTTCGTACTATCGGTGGTACGATGGAGACAGCGCAGGGCAGGGTGTCCGTGCATGTGGAAGTGCCCTACCGCACAGAGTTTGAAATAGGTGAACAGATTATCTATAGTG
>CAMOMF010000185.1 GCA_946619625.1 uncultured Bacteroidales bacterium | reverse complement strand
TGGCAGTTTTCCGCAACAGTGCGTCCACCTTGTGACCAGGGCGTGATGTGGTCGGCTTCCATCTGCTCGATTTCGAAATGGCGTCCACAGATAGGACAGACACCCAGTTGGCGCTCATAGACCTCGCGTTTGGTATTGTCGTCAAAAGCGCGGATGCCGAGATGATGCTCATCGTGGTCGAAGATATACCAAAAGATGCCGGATTTTTTCTGCACATCTGAGTCTCGCATAAGCCGCGCCACCTCTGTATCAATGGTTGTTGAGGTGAGGGGAGTGTCACGGTACTTATTGTAAATAAGTCCCCATTCCACGCCTTTCATCTCTTTCTTGTAGAGTTTGGTGAAGTGAATCTGCACCCAGTGAATGACGTTTTGGAAATATAGCCACAATTCGTCAGCATACGCTGAGAAAGCAAGCATGCGCGGAGAGAGAGCAAGCCTGCGTGGAGAAAAGGTAAGCAGGAGCGGAGAGAGGGTAAGCAGGTCCAAAGACCTGTATGTTTGACAAAGAAAAGGCTGCGTTGGAGTGGTGAGTGATTGCCAAGAATAGATGACGGGATGATATCCCGTGTAAAAGAAGAAAGGGCAAAAGGAAGGGGCAAGAATAACGGACGGGCGGCATGTATGCCGAATACTCCGTGCTGGACAAACAAATTACCAGCGCGATGCAATGCCCCGCGCTGGTAATTAAGATACCACAGAAGTATAGTGATTATTCGTAAACTTGCTCTATCTTTTGTATAGTGCCAGAGCTGCTGCATTTGCGTCACCGCCCGTGATTGCAATTAGGGCAACTAACAGTTCCTGTACCATATGGATTGTTATAATAGCCTTTTCCATTACATGTACCGCAATTCCCCGAGCCATGGCATGAAGGACAAGTTTCCGTGCGTGTCACATTGCGCCAGCGTTTTTGCGGAGAGGAAGATGAAACGGAAGGTGTGTTAGGGTTACTATTACTGGGGTTGCTTATAGTACTACCTATATTCATTCCTCTATTACTCAACAATCTCCGTCACTAGAAGAACTGCTATTGTTTATATTGCCAAATAGTTTTTTCTTTGGTGTAGTTAAATCTTTCTTTAGTATTAATAACATGATCATAGTGGATAAGGTATATATCAAATGTTTCAATTGACACAACGAACACATCGCGATAAACGACCTCATTTGGGCCTCCATAAGTATATATAAAATAGCCATCGTTGGTCGCAGTATTATACTCAACCATATAATCCTCTTTGTTTTTTCTCTTTACTACAATTTTATCCAAGTAAATGGAAATAGTATCATGGTTGTATTTTCCATATCTATAGTAGCCGTAAATACCCTCATACAATAAGAACGCATCATTTACTGAATTATCTTGCGGAATAGGTTTAGCAACAATATTATTCACATTTAAAAGTGTCAATAGTGCAAGAAAAAGCATTCGGATAGTGATATTTTTTATTATATCCATAATATTTTGTTTTTTATGTCATTCAACAAAGAATTATATAGATTCAATGTTGCCTAAACATTGATAATAAAGCCTACTCTTTGATGGATTTTCGGCTAACTCCGCTAAGTACCATTAACTTGTGAGGGCACATAAAAAGCGCGGTACTTTGTATCGCTTCTTTAGATTCGCGGGGATTCTGGACTACCCTATTAAGCCAAAGATATCGAACAAAGCCCACGCTGAAAACGTGAGCATCGTGCTTTGTTCTTGGCTTAATATTCTTACAAAAGTGTCCAGTTTTTGCGAATCCAAGTTTCAGCGCAACGCTATTATTTATGTATGTTGCCTTTTAGATGGTATGCTTCATAGGCATTGTATTTTTTTATTGTGTTATTTTAATATTCAAAGCAGAACTCTGTCTGCCTCGTCTAATAAGTCAAAAGTGAAAAGCAACCATTGTTGTTGCTCGTCATCAGTAACATGTTTGAGAGCCATATCCCCTTTACGGAGGATATCCATACCCAACAAAGGCATAGACAATTCATTGTCAGCGACATGAAGAGGTAAATCTACGCAGTCACCTGAATCGTCCAAATAAATCCTGCCCATAGTAATAGACGTCTCGAACAATTCGCCGCTGACCGTTTCCAATGTTTCTGTCATGAAAGGCGTAAGACCAATACTGTCCATTACATCTTTTGGTAGAATGGTATATGGTGAGCCGGTATCCACCTTGACATCAACGATACACTTCATCCCAGTCAATGGGTTCTCCACGACCAATGACACGTACACCGCTTCGCATAGGGCGGGAAATTCTGCGTACAACATAATCGGATGTTCTGTGACCAACTACCACATCGGGCAACGTTGCGCCACCATTCACCAAACCAACGGATGGTATGCAAACTCTTTTCTTCTCCATAATGCAATAGTTTTTACGATACAATAATCTCTTTCGAAAGACTGCCTTTGCAACTTTCGGGTGCAAAGTTACGAAGAAATTTTGACATTACCAAATAAAATGAGAGAAAAATGAAGAAAAAGTGAAAAAAAGTGCGTCAGAGGTGATAGATTCTACGTATTTTTTCACCATATATGGAGGGGGATGGTCTTTTTTTCATTTACTCATTTATTTTATCATTTACTCATTTTAACATTTAGTGACCTGCTGGTAGTGTAAAGAAGTTTCGATGGGGGCAAAATCAAGCCTCATATTTATAGCGAGTTGCATGGGGTATTATATTACTTGTTTGAGTATATCATTCGGATCAATCCCGAGCAGCGAGACAGCACTCAGTTTCTGCCCCATATCTTTCAGCGAGTGACCGCAGTGGTACACGCTCTCGTCCACAATCAGCCACCGGTCGTGTGAAGGGCGAGACCAAACAGCCGTCTCTATCGGCTCCGTACCTGTTTTGCCGTTATGCAAGTCGCGCAAACCGGTTAAGTCCTTACCGGAATAGATTGTTGCCTGCACACCTTTGGCACGCACATCCATCATCTCAAACGTAGCGGCATCGACATATCCGTCTATGATGACCACTCGTCGCTTTGCGGTCTTGATAATACGCTCCAGCAGCACCCGCGCTTCGAAGAACTGACCGCCAAAGAACACCTGCTCCATCGGCGGCAAGGAGGTGCGAACGAAGAAATCTACTTTGCTTTGTAGTTCATGTATTTGGTCAGCATGCTCCTGAAACTTCCTGTCCATACGGTCTTCCATCGCAATCAATCGCTGATTGACGGCATAGCCGCGAAGCATGTATTCCTTCAAAACGGATGTTGCCCATCTACGGAATTGGGTACCCCGGATAGAATTGACACGGTAACCCACGGAAATTATCATATCCAAATTGTAGAATGGAATCTCACGCATCACCCGCCTGTTTCCCTCTAAACGAACCTGTGCAATTTTTGCACATGTTGCTTTTTCTTCCAATTCATGCGTTCCATATATGTTATGGATATGCCTTAAGATCGATGTTCTATCCGTGTCAAATAACTCCGCCATCTGCTGTTGTGTCAGCCAGACTGTCTCGTCTTGCAGCCGCACCTCCAACTGGATAGTCGCATCAGGTTGATATAGTACAATCTCGTCTTTCATTGAGTAGCCTTGATTCCGTCAGTTTACAAAAAATCTCTGCAAAGTTACGAAGAATTATTGATATATCCAAATAAAAAGAGAGAAAAATGAAGAAAAAGTAAAAAAAAGTGCATCGGAGGTGATAGATTCTACGTATTTTTTCACTATATATGGAGGGGCATGGTCATTTAACCATTTTTTCATTTTATCATTTTATCATTTGAAGCGCAGCGGGGAAATGGAAGAAATATGTGTAAATCTACCGTTATTCCGGTAAAAAACACAAATAGAGTTGTTTTTTCTGAAGAAAAACTTGCATAATTCAATTTTTTGTTGTAACTTTGCAGTCAGAAACATGTAATACTTACCGTACAAAAATATAATACATACTATCATGAAAAAATCTTATCGTGTTTTACTCATTACGGCAGGATGTATAGCATTCATTGCCATCGTGCTTGCGGCATGTTGCACAGTGGTCGATTCGGGCGAAGTGGGAATCCGTTTCCACAAGTGGTCGGCATCGGAAGAAGACTACGGCGGCGTGGAAGGTACGTGCAAAGGTTGGGTGTTCTATAACCCCATCACCACCAGCGTGTTCACCTACCCTGCTTTTATCCAGCGCAAGCAGTATGAGACCATCAAAGTGAACGCCAAAGATGCATCGCTGTTCGACATGGACCCGACCATCGCCTACCGAATCAATCCGGAGATGGCGTGCGATATTTTCACCAAGTACCGCGTGGGAGTGAAAGAGCTGGAGGACGGGTATATCCGCACCTGCATCTACGAGGCATACCGCACTTGCGCCAACCAGTACACGAGTGACTCGCTCATGTCCAACCGCGCCAATTTTGAGCGCGATGTGCGTCAGCGTCTGGAGAAATCGCTGATGGCGGAAGGTTTTATTGTAGAGGAGTTCACTTCGAAGATCACGCCACCGCAATCGTTGCTGGCGATGATAGATGCGAAGAACACCGCCATCCA
>CAMOMF010000184.1 GCA_946619625.1 uncultured Bacteroidales bacterium | reverse complement strand
AGACCAGGCGTGGGGAGCGGATGGCATCCAGGTGCGCCTCCAAGGCACGCAGACTGTAGAGGGTTGCATCCAACCCTTTGTTTCTCCCCTCGTAGCGTCCGGAAGTGCAGACGAACATACAATCTTCGGGCAGGGTGTATGCCATGACCTGCTCTGCCACCTCGCGCAGTTTGCGTCTTGCGCGCTCGCGTGCAGCAGTGAAAGCGGTGCCTGTGGGTACGAAATCGGGTTCGAAACCATTGGGAGTGACAATGTCCACGGGTTTGTCGAGCAGTTGTTTGCACTCCTTGGCAGTGATATCACTGACGGTGGTGAAACAATCGGCGTAGTGTGCAGCCTGCCGCTCGGCAGAATGCTTGCTGACCATGTTCAGTTCCTCCGCCATCTGGTTGCCGTTGTAACCCTCGAAATAGTCGTACAGCGGCTTGTTGTTTCCGGCGATGGAGCGCCCTATGCCTGTGGCGTGTGTGGTGAAGAGTGTACCGATACGGGGGCAGTGCTCCTTGACATAGAACAGTCCGAAGGCGGTCTGCCATTCGTTGAAATGGGCGACAAATTGCTCGTCGGGCTGTTTCCTGGTAAGGTAATGGTAGAGTGACGCCATGGCGATGCCTGCACCGTGTCCGAACATAGAGGACTCGTCGTAGTCGCCGTATGCGGCGTGTGACTTGACAGCGAACTGCTCCCATGTATGGGCATAGATGGTGTCTTTTTCCGCCATATAGGCGCGTGTGTCGAGGAGAATGGCGATAGGTCTGCCCGGTACCTCCCATCGCCCTATGCGCAGTTTGATACCCGCTTTTGCCGCCTGTTTCTGCCACGTAGGCAACAGTGACTTGGTCTCCGTGAAATACGGAGAGGGGGCAGTGCCGAACATGACCTGAATATCGGGTCCGAAGAAGAAGACTTTGTCTTTCGCCAAGCGTTGCATGGAAGCGGCGCGTGTAGAAAGCACGGCGTAGATACCTCCCACCCTATTACAAACTTCCCATGAAGTTTCGAATATATACATATTGTTATTCTTTGTCAAGATTGTGTACACTGCAATATCGTGGGGTGTGGTCCACGGCGATTGCAAGAATATTGTTTTGATTGTTCAGGAGAACAGGTTGTCCTGCTGAGGCGTTGTTGGCAGAGGCGATGAGCGGCATGTAATAAACGCCGTTGTCCTCAGTCCAATAAAGGCGGTTCATGGCATTGTCGATACAAAGCCCTTTGCCGTTTGCCGTAGCGCGAATAAGGCGGACATTGTCGCCGCTGAAATTGCAGACATGGAGTCCCTCGGAGGTAGTGAAATAGACCTTTTTTGCAAGCGGGTCGAGTGCAAAGCGCGTGATGGCGCGGTCGGTGAGGATGGCTCCCGCCTGCGGTTCCCGGTCGCGGTGGAGGTCATCTTCGAGGAAACGATATATGCCCTTGTCGTAGCCGAGCAGGAAATAGTCGTTGAAGACGGCGAGTCCGGAGGTGACAGCCCCAGCCGTGGAGGGGTAATGCAGTTCGCTGATGCTACCCCAATGGAGTGCAGAGGAGAGAGTTGCCTGATAGGGGATATCGCGCACAGTGGTGCCTGCGCGGAAAATAATACCGTCCTTGGGGCTGGTCCAGTAGAGCATGTTGTTTAGGCAGAGTCCGTTTCGGAATCCCTGGTTGCTGCCTGTGACTTCGTTGTACACCAAACGGACAGGAGAGCCGGCAAGTGCAAGATCGTATCCGTATATAGCGGCGTTGGCAGTGGAGTCGGCGTTGAACAGATAGAGTGTGTCCTTGTTGAGTGCCAGTGAAGCGGTGAGGCTGAGTGCAGCGGGGTCTTGCAGTTTCTGCAGGGGCTCCTCCTCGCCGGTGGTGAAGAGACGCTGAATGAGCAGTTGGTGGTCGTCGGTGGTCATGAGCAGTGCCGGAGCCTCCTTGTCGCAGACGTAGAAAGACTGTTCGCACTCGTAGATGTTGTCGCCAATAGTGAGGGTGCATCCCACGGAGAACGTCTTGCTGTGTTGGGTAAAGAGCACGGTGATGTACTCGTCGGTGGTGTCGCCTTCCACCAAAAGGACCTCGGGTGCCAGTTTCCACGAATAGGTCTTGTCGTAGCTGTACGGGTTGTAGGCACTCATCTGCAGTTTGACGGGTGTCATGTAATAGACGAGGGAGTCCTCTGCCAGTCGGATGGAGGGGACCGTGTCGATTACGGTGAGTGTCTTGCTGTAACGGAGGTTCGCCTTGCCGTCCACGGTGAGTACCACCGTGTAGGTGCCGGGGCGTTTGTACACCTTACTGGGGTTCTTGGAAGCGGCAGAGGTGCCGTCGCCAAAAGTCCAATCCCATTTCTCGCCCTCGGAAGTGAGGTTGGAGAAGAGTATAGACTGTCCCGCCCTCGGTGTCTCGGGGGAGAAAGTGAAGGACACCTCTCTCTGCTTGCAAGCCATCAAGAGGCAGCAGGCACAAAGCAGGGAAAAGAGCCGTATGTGGTTGGTTTTCATATCCTGTTGTTTATTTGTCGTTCTATCAGTTGTTTGACGGTTGTGATGTCGTCATTGGTGTCGGTGAGTGTAAGATGGTGCATGTCGGGGTCGGCATTGAACCATGTAAGTTGCCGCTTGGCGTAGTGGCGCGAGTTCCGGCGTATCATGTCGGCGGCTTGTGGGAGGGTCCATTCGCCGTCCATGTAACGAAAGAGTTCCTTGTATCCGACGGTGTTCAGCGCATTGAGGTGGCGTAGTGGCATGACGCGTTCGGCTTCTTGTAACAACCCCTGTGCCAACATGTTGTCCACTCGGCTGTTGATGCGTGCGT
>CAMOMF010000183.1 GCA_946619625.1 uncultured Bacteroidales bacterium | reverse complement strand
GCTATAGGAACCCGACTGACAGTCGGGAAAACTACCAAGAAAACGATGCGGGATTTAATCCCGCGTAAAAGAAGAAAGTATTTAACAGATTAAAAGAATAAGATTATGATGACGTATCAAAATAGTGTGAGTAGCGGGAAGCCCGAGACGCTCACGAAAGAGAAATGGAACGGGTTGATAGACAGCCCGAAAGTGAGGAGCATTTGCAAAGCCATTGCGAGGCTGGATGTGAATAGCCCGGAGTATAATGACCGCAAGCAGGCACTGAAGAAACGGCTGCCGGTGATTATACCGCATGCAGCGGGGTTTAAGAACGGGAAACGCGTGAGTGCGGATGCTATCCCCAGCGGACTCGCGATGCTGGATGTGGATCATGTCGAAAATCCGAGGGAGACCCTCTTCAACTCCCCCTGTTTAGGGGGAGAGTCAAAGGACATTAGAGAGGTGCTGATTAAGAACGGGATTTATCTGGTGGCGATAACGGCGAGTGGAAAGGGGCTGCGTATTATCGGGGCGCGGGCTCAGGGCGAGACGATTGAAGCGGCGCAGATGCGAATGGCTCAGGCGCTGGGGATAGAGGAGTACGATGCCGTGACGAAGGATTTGGCGAGAGCCAGCTATGTAGTGCCGAGGGAGTACATATTGTGGATGGACGAGGAGGCGCTGCTGGCACCTTGCTCCTCTGGTGAGGGTGCAGAGGGTTGCCCAAACACTCAATCAGAGATTGCACGATGTTTGAGCAATCCCTCATGCACGACATCGCCTATGGCGATAGAGGAGCAAGAATCTGCAGCAGATGGAGAGGAGAGAGAGTTGTGTTATCAGGAGATTCCGTACTCGGATATTGTGGAGGAGCTGTTGGTGCAGACCGGGCATGCGGGAGGCGTGGAGGTTGGCGAGAGGAACGTGGTGTACTTCTCGTTGGCGAACTACCTACGGTATATCTGCGACTTCGACAAAGCGTTGCTGCTGAGGATTCTGCCGGACTTCGGGTTGAGCGAACAGGAGCGTTTGCAGGCCATCACGTCGGCATTGGGGAGACCCAGAAAAGACCAGATTCCGGCTATCGTACAGAGTGCTTTGACCACGTGTGAAAGGGAACAAGAAGCAAAGAACAATGAGCCAAGACTGCCGCAGGCCTCGGAGATGAAGTTGCCGAAGTTGCCGAAGTTGCTCAAAATTTTGTGTCGAAGACTTCCGAGTTCGTACCGTCCTGCAATGATTATCGCCAGTCTGCCGGTGCTGGGTACGTTGGCGACGAGGATTCGTTTCAACTACCTGGACATGCAGGAGCAGAGTTTCTCGTTTTTCTCGTGCATCACGGCTCCGGCGGCGAGTGGTAAGTCGTTCATCCGCAAGCCCGTAGATTTGTTGCTGACGCCCATCAATGAGCAAGACGCCATCGAGCGGGAGAAAGAGCAGGCGTACAAGGAGAAACTGCGCGCAAGCAAGAACAGCAAGTTCCAGCCCGAAGACCCTCATGCGTGCCCACGGAACAACGGCGTGTCGATCTCGGTGGCGAAGCTGCTGCAGCTGCTCACGTATGCGGAGGGAAAACACCTGATTGGCATCGGCGAGGAGATGGACACCTTGGTTAAGAGCGAGCGTGCGGGCACGTGGAGTCAGAAATCGGATATCTACCGTCTGGCTTTTGACAACGCCGAATACGGGCAGGCCTACATGAGCGAAGCCAGTTTCAGCGCCCATGTGAAGGTCTATTACAACCTGCTTCTGACGGGTACGCCGAACTCGATGCGACGTTTCTTCAAGGCCGTGGAAGAAGGCATGGCGACGCGTGTGTGCTTTGCGCAGCTGCCGGACACAAGTTTTGCAGAGATGCCTGTGTTTGCGCCGTACACCGAGGCGGAAAAGGCGGAGATCATCCACTGGGCTCGCAGGCTGGATGCCGAAGAGGGGACGATAGAATGCAGCGCGGTGGATGAGGCTATCAGCCAGTGGTGCAAGGAGAAGTTGCAAGAGGCCAGCGATGCGGACAACCGTGCCATGGACACGTTCAGAAGACGCGCTGCGGTGATTGGCTACCGTGCCGGGATGCTCTGCTACCTACTGGAAGACAGGAAAGCGACGGCTGTTGTGGGAGAGTTCGCCACGTGGGTGGCCGAGTACGTGTTCCGCAATCAGATGGAGCTGTGGGGCGAGCAGATGGAGTTGGCCTGTACAGGTGCTCTGAAGATACGCGACGGACGCGACGTGATGGGCTCGCTGTTGGCGCTGCTGCCGGAGGAGTTCGTGACGGCAGACCTGATCAAGCTACGTGCGAAGAAAGGGCAGAACGTGAGCGTGTCGAGTATCAAATCGCTGCTTCATCGCTGGAAGAAGAACCGACGCATCGCGCAAATCGGCGAAGGGCGATGGAGGAGGTTGGAATGAACTGAAAACCACTCAGGTAGCAGAAGTAGCGGAAACATGGGGGCGAACACCTCCCATTTCCGCTCTTCATAAACGTTTCAGTTCGTTCCAATACAAAAAAAAATAAAAAAACAATTTTTTTTGCTAAAAAATTTGTTTATGTCAAATTTTATTACTAACTTTGCACACAAATTGGATAAATATGCAAAATTTAGGACAATTATACTACGAATATACAGGTGAACGTGCAGCGGAACAGGTGCAGTTGTCCGCCTCGGGTAGCAACCGGCGCTATTTTCGTCTGACCTCGGCAAATCACTCATTGATAGGCGTTCAGGGCACATCGAAAGAAGAGAACGAGGCGTTCCTGTACATGGCTCACCATTTCCTTGAGAAAGGACTGAACGTGCCCAAGGTAGTGGCGGAAAGCGACGACCACATGCTGTACCTGCAAGAGGACTTGGGTAATACGCTGCTGTTTGACTATATCGCTGACGGGCGCAAGACGGGTGTTTTCCACGAGGACGAGAAAGCCATGCTGCGCAAGACCATCCGTCTGTTGGCTCGTTTTCAAGTGGTGGGTAGCGAAGATTTCGACTACAACATCTGCTATCCGCAGCCCGAGTTCAACCTGCGCAGTATCAACTGGGACCTGAACTACTTCAAGTACTGTTTTCTGAAAGCGACCGGGCTGGATTTTCAGGAAGACCGGTTGGAGAGCGACTTTGAGCGCCTTGCCTTTATCCTGCTGCAGCACAGGACGAATACGTTCATGTACCGCGATTTTCAGTCGAGGAACGTGATGGTGAAAGATGGAGAGCCGTACTTCATTGATTTCCAAGGCGGGCGCAGAGGTCCTGTCTATTACGACGTGGCTTCGTTCCTGTGGCAAGCCAAAGCCCATTTCCATCCCGAGTTGAGAAACGAACTGATAGACGTTTACTTGGAGGAGTTGGCGAAATACATGCCGGTGGACCGGGACGAGTTCTACGCCACACTGAAGCATTTTGTGCTGTTCCGTACCATGCAGGTGCTGGGAGCCTATGGTTTCCGCGGCTATTTCGAGAAGAAACCGCATTTCCTGCAATCCATTCCCTTTGCCATTGAGAACCTGCGGCAGTTGCTGAAAGACTGCACCGAGGACTACCCCTACCTCATTGAGGTACTGCACGACATGACCGAACTGAAGCAGTTCAAGGAGATCAGTGTACGCAAGCCACTGGTTGTCAGGGTCTATTCGTTCTCTTACAAGAAAGGTATTCCTGCCGATGAGTCGGGTAATGGAGGCGGTTTTGTGTTTGACTGCCGCGCGGTGAACAACCCCGGCAAATACGATCGGTACACTTACATGACCGGCTTGGACGAGCCTGTAATACGTTTCCTTGAAGAGGACGGCGAGATATTCCCCTTCCTGGATGCGGCTTACAAACTGGTGGATGCCAGTGTGAAACGCTATATCGACCGCGGCTTCAGGAACCTGATGGTCAGTTTCGGCTGCACCGGCGGACAACACCGTTCGGTCTATAGCGCCGAACATATGGCGGCACACCTGAACGAGAAATTCGGCGTTGAGGTGCAACTGATTCATCGCGAACAAAACATAGAGACCGTTCTGCCTGCGAAGGAGGTGAAGGAAAGTTGATAGTTGAAAGTTGATAGTTGAAAGTTGAAAGTTGAAAGAAGTTGATAGTGGAAAGTGGAAAGTTGAAAGTTGAAAGTTCTTATTTCGGCAATGCCTCAAACGATCGGCAGAGCCGTGGAAAGGTTGAAAAGTTGAAAGCAATGATATTTGCCGCGGGGCTCGGCACACGACT
>CAMOMF010000182.1 GCA_946619625.1 uncultured Bacteroidales bacterium | reverse complement strand
TTCGGTCACGCCCTGCACGGGTTCTTCTCGCAGTGCACCTACCAGACGCTGTCCGGCACCAATGTTCCGCGCGACTTTGTGGAAATGCCCTCGCAACTGATGGAAAACTGGTGTTACGCCCCCGAGGTGATGAAGACCTACGCTTTCCATTACCAGACAGGAGAAGTCATCCCCGACTCTCTGATTGCTAAAATCAACGCCGCAGCCAAGTTCAACCAGGGCTTTGTCGAGACCGAACTGCTCTCCGCCTCTATCTTGGATATGGACTACCATATGCTCACCGAGGTGGACACTATCGATGTGAACCGGTTCGAAGCCGAGTCCCTGCAGAAAATGGGCATGATTCCCGAGATTATCGTCCGCTACCGAAGCACTTTCTACAACCATATCTTTACCACCGGCTACGAGGCGGGCTACTATAGTTACACATGGTCGGCAGTGCTCGACTCGGACGTCTTCCATGCTTTCGTCGAAACCGGAGACCTGTTCAACAAGGAAGTGGCTACCCGCCTGCGTAAAGAGATTCTTTCTCGCGGAAACACGGACGACGCCGCTACTCTTTACCACAACTTCCGCGGTAAAGATGCCGATCCCCGGTATTTGTTGGAAAAGAAAGGACTCATTGACTAATGTTCCTTGCAGTGCAACTGACCGTATTGGCAGTGGTAGGAGCCGCTTTTGCCCTCCTGCTCACTTCCTACCGTAAGCCCGATGCTGTGGAGAACAGTTTTCTCTGTAGCGTCCTGCTTATGGCTGGCGGTTGTATTGAACCCGACCTGCTACTGTTCATTCCGGTTTTCTGGTGGGGATTCTCACGACTCTGGGCGGACAACCTGCGCGTATATTTGGCTTCGCTGTGCGGGATCTTGTTGGTGGCGCTCTATGCAGCAATCATCTGGTTCTTCCTGCCCGAATGCAACGCCTGCCTGTGGGTGCTGTCCCGCTTTGATGCCGCCCTGAACCGCAGTTTCTGTTTCGATGATGGGCAATTCATTCCGTCACTTACGGCGCTCATTATTGCAGGCGTGTCGGCTGTAGCAGGTATATGGGTGTTAATGGCGCACATGGTTCGCTTTGGGCGTGCCAACATCAACATTAGGGCATACGTCGGTGTTGCCGTTCCGTTCTTTTTGCTGTCGCTACTGTCAACGCTCTTTCCGGACGCACACGGACATAGCCTGCTGCCACTCTTGGTGGGCTTCACCGCTTACCTTATAGGTGTCTATCTGTATGCATACGGCATGCCGCGGGTGAAATTACCCCAAAGACGTTCATCTCCACGGCGACGCAAATGGAAACGGGCACCCAGCCGGTATAACTAAAAAAAGGAGTCAGACTCCGCAGAGCCTGACCCCTTTTTCCTAAATTGCAAGAATTAGAGAGCAGCGTTCAGAGCAGCACCTGCTTTAAACTTAGCAACTTTCTTGGCTGCAATTTGGATCTTCTCGCCGGTAGCAGGATTAACCCCCTCATGAGCAGGGTTCTCCTTTACAATGAAAGAACCAAAACCAATCAACTGAACAGGCTCGCCCTTAGCGAGAGCGTCAGTGATAGCAGCAAAAACAGCAGCAACTGCATCGGCAGCAGCAACTTTCGACATACCGGCCTTAGCGGCAACGGCAGCAACGAGTTCAGACTTGTTCATAAAACAAAAATTTATTAGTTAATAAGGTTATTATCATTGGGATTTTGGACGCTAATGCCCTCTTCCTGCAGATTTTCGACTGCAAAGATAATAGTATTTTTTGAATTAACAAATTTTTTTTGAAAAAAAATAGCATTTTTCTGTCATTTTTGGCAGTTTTCATGCATTTTGCACGAATTTTGTGCAAACGGAAGTGTATATTTTAACCAATAATAGCAGTATATGACAGCAAACAGAAGTGGGTGGCTCCAGCAATTGCCTACCGTCACGAAAAATATCTTAATACTCAACCTTGGCATTTGGGTGTTTGACGTTTTTTCCAAACGTTTTGGTGCCGATTTGACGGGTTGGCTCGGGCTTGTGAGTTGGAGTGCAAGCGCATTTGGCGGAACTTATTCTTTCCATATCTGGCAACTCGTCACCTACATGTTCATGCACGCCAATTTCATGCATATTTTCTGCAATATGTTCGCTGTGCTGATGTTCGGACCTATTCTTGAGCAACAATGGGGATCGAAAAAGTTCCTCACTTACTACATGGTGTCCGGAATCGGTGCCGCATTGGTTCAACAAGTGGTATGGATGCTCACCATGCCGGGACAAATGGCGGTTACTATCGGTGCCTCGGGTGCGGTGTTCGGACTGCTGTTTGCCTTCGGTTGGCTGTTCCCGGAGCAAAAGATATTCTTCCTTTTCATCCCCATTCCCATCCCTGCACGCGTCTTTGTAGGCATCTACGCCGCCTTCGAACTGATTGCCGGTATTGAAGGTTCTGTGGGTGACAACGTTGCCCATTTCGCCCATCTGGGAGGCATGCTTTTCGGTTGGCTGCTGTTACTCTATTGGCTGAAAGCGCCCAAACTGCGCGAGAAAGCCAAGGAGAAAGCAGACACCCCCTTCATGCACTACCACTATCAATCGCCCGTGGAAGAAGACAAGCCTGCCGAACCGACCAAGCGCAGCGACGACGTAGAACGCCTGTTGGATAAAATCAAGCATGAGGGGTATTCCTCACTCACACAGGAAGAAAAAGACCGGCTCTTCAAACATTAGTCTGTGCACCGCATTTTTCATTCCATAGGTCATGGCGCTTGGATGACGCTCAACCTGTTGGCGGTTCTGCTGCTGATAACTGCCGACACGGCTGCATATATACCTCCCGCCCGGCTGCACTTGCCGGCGTTGCTTGCCATTGGCTTCGAATTCTTGGTAGCGGCAAATGCATTGTTTGCTTTCACTTGGCTCTTTTCCGCCAAAAAGAGTTGGTGCGCTGTCTCTTTGGTCGCACTGCTACTGTCCGTCCCTGCAATGAAAGTGACCTTCTCCTCTGGCAAACAGGATATTCGTCCTGAGCACACCCACTCCCTCGCCGTACTATCGTACAACACACACCTGCTACAGAACAACACACCCGTTGAGCAAAACGACCTGCTTCGGTATATTAAAAACTCCGGAGCACAGGTAGTCCTCTTGCAAGAATATGCAGTATATAAGAACACCAAATACCCTACCTTCCAACAGGTCAAAAACGCTCTGTCCGACACCTATCCTTACACTTACTTCGACTTCTCCATCCACAACCAACGGCAGCAATTTGGCTTGGCGGTGTACTCCAAATACCCGCTCATACACAAAACCACCATTCCCATTGATACCAAAGGCAACGGTGCCAATTACTGCGATATAGTGGTTGGTGCCGACACATTCCGTTTGTTCAACAACCACCTGCAAAGCAACTCCCTCGAACCTTCCGAAATCGACTCGCTCCTGCACCCTCATGCCAGGCCCACCGTCTCCTTCAACAAGCACCTCACGAGCAAACTGGCAACAGCGTATACACTGCGCACACACCAAGTGCAACGAATACGCCAAGCCATCGACGAATCACCTTATCCTGTTATCGTCTGCGGTGATTTCAACGATGTACCCGCATCCTACACCTCCCGCCGCCTCTCCAAAGGCCTCCAAGACGCCTTCCTCGCCCCCTCCTTCCTCCGCACCGGCCACACCTATGTCCGCAGTTCCGCCCTTCCGTGGTTCCATAACGCCACCTTCGGCCCCGGCATCCG
>CAMOMF010000181.1 GCA_946619625.1 uncultured Bacteroidales bacterium | reverse complement strand
TCCCGTGCCGCCCGCCACCATGAACGGCTCGTTGACTGCGGGCATAAGTTCCACCAACGGTAAGATGCAACTCACCGGCCCCGACGGCTCGGTGGTCCCCCCCCCCGCCAAGTTCAAGACGCGAGGCGCCACTGCCAGCCAGTACCTGATGAAACCCTCTTTCAACATGAAGATCCGCACCGCCGACTATTCCGCCGAAGCCGACACCGCCCTGCTGGGGATGCGCTCGTGCTCGTCGTTCATCGTCGATGCCATGGCCATTGACCGTATCTGCATGCGCAACCGCGTCGCTTTCGACATATGGAACGATTTTTCCCGCCTGCCCTATACCTCACCTTTCGAGGGGCGCAACGGCACCGAGGGGCGTTTTGTCGAGGTATATATCAACAACACCTATTATGGTATTTACTGCCTGTCCGACCGCATCAACCGCAAACTGCTCGCACTCTCCAAAGTGGAAGAGGGCAGTGGCAGTACGGTCACCTATCACGGCGCACTATACAAGAGCGGCACGCAGGATATTGCCAACCAGAACGAGCCGTGCTACAACGATGACTACACTGCCTGCGTGGTGGCATGGCATGACGCATGGGAACTGACGTACCCCGACAACTACGCCTCCGCCGCCGTCTGGGCGCCACTGCAAAACGCCATCCTCAACGGCAACACCGCCGACTACGTGAAGAAATATTTCTATCTGGAGAATCTCGCTGATTACCAACTGCACGTCATGGCACTCTGCATCGCCGACAATTGGGGTAACAAGAACCATTTCCTCTCCGTAAGGGACATGGCGGCGGACATCAACAGCACCGACCCGCAGGTAGCGGCACAACGCAAGTTCATCCTCACCCCATGGGACCTCGACACCAGCCTTGGCGGAGCCTACGACGGCAGTTACTACAACGGCAACTACGCCGACTGGGCGGTGGCAGGAGTGGAGAGCAACCAACTGTATCCCATCTCTGCCGTCATCAACGATGCCGACTACAAAACCATCCTCCGCAACCGATGGAAACAGGCGCGCGTCTCAGCGTTCTCTACCGACTCCGTCAATGCCAAACTCGACCGGTACGCCAACCTCTTCGTGCAGAGCGGAGCCTGGCAGCGGATGGTGGACCATTTCGAGGCGAAAAGCAGCAAGCCCCTGTATGTAACCGACCTCTCAGCCGAAGTGGCACTGATCAAGCAGTGGTATGCCGACCGTTTCCAAGCGATGGACACCTATTTCGGTCTGCCCGATGCGCTGAACACCACGCCTTCTGACAACGGTTCCGCTCCGCAGAAACGTATCCTGGACGGCACGTTCTACATCCTCATGCCTGACGGAACACGTTACAACGCCGCCGGACAGAAGATTCATTCGCAACAGTAACCATGCGCAGGTACATTCTTTTGCTGGTGGCGGCACTTTCCGTCTCCGCACTACGTGCTACGCAAGTCAAGCCCGATGCAGACACATGGCCCGACGGCACGGCTATAGATGCATGGTTCCGCGACACCACCGCCGTGGATATTCCCTCTTTGGGCAAACAGTACGTACTCACCGACTATGGCATCCACGCCGGCGACTCTGTCTGTACCGCAGCCATCCAGGCACTCATTGACCGCATTGCCGGCGAGGGTGGAGGTGTGTTAGTTATCCCTGCCGGCACTTTTATCACAGGAGAACTGCATTTCCGGCAGGGAGTGCATCTCCATCTGCAAAAAGGTGCCGTTCTGCTCGGCAGTGACGACATCGCGGATTATCCCATCGGCAAGACGCGAATAGAGGGCGAGACTTGCACCTATTTCGGGGCACTCATCAATGCCGACAGTCTGAACGGATTTACCATCACAGGCGAGGGAACCATCGACGGCAACGGACTGCGGTATTACAGGGCGTTCTGGCTGCGCCGGCAATGGAACCCTCAATGTACCAACAAGGACGAGCAGCGTCCGCGCCTCATCTATCTGTCCAATTGCTGCCATGTACGAATCGAGGGGGTACGACTTCAGAACGCTGCTTTTTGGACCACACACATCTATCATTCACATCATGTACGGCTTCAGCATTTAACAATCTATTCGCCCGCCGAGCCGCAAGACAGCAAAGGGCCTTCCACCGATGCCATCGACCTGGACGCGGTGTCCGATATTCTGGTCAGACGATGCTACATGGAGGTCAACGATGATGCCATTGCCATGAAAGGTGGCAAGGGGCCATGGGCGGATAATCCTGCACGGTCGGAAGGCAACGGACCCAACACCAACGTACTCATTCAGGACTGTGTCTTCGGGTTCTGCCATGGGTGTCTCACGCTGGGGTCGGAGTCTGTCTTCAACCACAATATACTCATGCGGCGCATTCAGGTTAACAAGGCGGCGCGTGTCCTCTGGCTCAAGATGCGTCCCGACACGCCGCAACGATATGAATATGTCACTGTAGAGCACATCACCGGCGAAGCCGATTTCTTCTTGTACATCCATCCATGGACACAGTTCTACGACCTGAAGGACCGTACGGACATTCCCAAATCCTACGCCGACCACATCACCCTCCAGCACTGCACCATGAGCGTTTCCCACCCATTCGACGTCGTGGAACAAACCGACCAGTACGAACTGACCAACTTCATCTACAACGACCTGAACCTCACATCTCACCACACATCTCACATCCCCTAACCTGCCCTGTCCCCACGCTTCCCTCCTTGTTTTTTGCCTCCGCCTATACACGTCACATGCCCCCTTTTTGCCTCTGCCTATGCATGTCGTATTCTTCATTTAGCATCCGCCATGGCGGATAATTACCAAATGGTAACTAACCCACAGGGTGCTCTACTCCTACTTCCAACACTCCTGAAAAAAAGTACCATTTTTGCAGAAAAAGCACTTTTTTCTTGCATATGTCGAAAAAAAGTTGTAACTTTGCAGCGTTTTTTGTGCGCATATGTGAACACACGCGACGTATGCGTGCACAAGGTGCATTATACTAAACGGCGGAAACGCCCTTAATAACAGACAGAAACGAAGACAATAACACGACATAAGTTTATCGGGTATAGGCTACTGATGGTAGCCGTGTTTGTTTGTGCTGCAGTATGGGCACAGGCGCAAACCGTTACCCCCACCCAGGATGCACCCGAAGAGACAGAAGAGACTGTACTGGTCGACAGCGCATTGTGGGCACCCGTTCGCGCGAAAAGCTACGAAGTACAGCACTACGAGGACCTGACCGCCCCCGCCTCATCGTTGGACCTGCAGGACCCTGACAACGTGCAGACCGTCACCGAGTACGACCCCGCTACGGGCAACTACATCATCCGCACGAAAGTGGGGGATGTGGAGATTGCCGCGCCGTTCATGATGACCGAGGCGGAGTATATGGCGTACACCGAACAGCGCGCCATGCAACAATACTGGCAAAAGAAAATCAGCGAAGTAGAGCATAACAACGAGCGCAAGTTCGACATTACGGACATGAAGTTCAACATCGGTCCGGCGGACAAGATCTTCGGCCCCGGCGGTGTACAGCTGAAGATGCAAGGCTCGGCGGAAATCAGTCTGGGCTGGAAACAGCAGTTCATCGACAACCCCGCACTGACCGAGCGCGCACGCAACAACGGTCACCTGGACTTCGACAACAAGATACAGGTGAGCGTCAATGGTAAGGTGGGCGACAAAGTCAACTTTACCCTGAACTACAACACCGAGTCCTCTTTCGATTTTGACCGCACCAACCTGAAGTTGGCGTACAAAGGCGGGGAGGACGATATCATCCAGAGCCTGGAAGCCGGCAATGTGTCGATGGACCTGAACTCATCGCTCATCTCCGGTCCGCAGGCACTGTTTGGCGTGAAGACCAACCTGAAGTTCGGCAAACTGAAGGTGCAGGCATTGCTGTCACAGCAGAACTCGGAAAGCAAAACGGTCAGCACGTCCGGCGGAGCGCAGATGACCAACTTCGAGATAACGGCGGATAGTTACGACGAGAACCGCCACTATTTCCTGAACTATTTTTTCCGTGACAACTACGAAAAAGCCATGTCCACCCTGCCCTACATCGCCAGCGGAGTACAGGTGACGAAGATAGAGGTGTGGGTGACCAACAAACGCGGTTCCTACGACCAGACCCGCAATATCCTCGCCTTTGTCGATTTGGGTGAGAACAGCGCATCGCACCTGTACAACACCTCGTGGAACAGCACGGGTTCGACGGCTCCGAACAATAAAGCCAACACGCTGTACCAAACCGTGGCAGGCGACCCCGCCGTGCGGGACTTGCAGGAAAGCAATGTCATCCTAAGTACCATGGGCGGGATGGTAGGCGGCGAGGACTTCGAGAAAATCGAGTCCGCCCGACTGCTCAGTTCCAGCGAATACACCCTGAACGCGGCATTGGGATTCATCAGTCTGCGCCAAGCGCTCAATCAGGACGAGGTGCTGGCAGTAGCGTACGAGTACACCTACGCCGGGCAGGTCTATCAGGTGGGTGAGTTCTCTACCGACGGCGGCGAGAACCTGAAAGCACCGAATGCACTGGTACTGAAGATGCTGAAAGCGTCCGGCTCCGCCCCCAACCCCCGCAACGTGGCACGGCAGGGACAACACTACGGCACATGGGACCTCATGATGAAAAACGTCTATTCGTTAGGAGCATCCCAGGTCTCCCGCGACAAGTTTGAACTGTACATCATGTACCGAAACGACTCGCTCGGCACCAGTGTTCAATACCTGCCCGAGGGACAGATTAAGGGCAAACAACTGTTGCGCGCACTCAGTCTGGACCGGTTGGACCAAAAGAACAACCCCTCCCCCGATGGACGATTCGACTATATAGAGGGCTATACGGTCATTTCCAATAACGGCCGCATCATCTTCCCGCTGTTGGAACCTTTCGGCAGCGGTCTGCGCGAGATGATTGGCGACGATGCCATTGCCGACAAGTATGTCTATCAGGAACTGTACGACTCGACCCTCATCGTGGCGGCGGAAATGAGCGAAAAGAACAAGTTCACCCTGCAAGGCAAATATCAAGGAACCAGCGGCAGCCAGATTCAGTTAGGTGCCATGAACGTGCCGCGAGGCAGTGTGACCGTCACGGCAGGTGGTGCCAAACTGATTGAGAACGTAGATTATACGGTGGACTACACCATGGGTACGGTGACCATCCTGAACCAATCTATTCTGGACGCCGGCACCAACGTGGACGTGAAGTTGGAGAACCAATCCACTTTCTCCATGCAGCGCAAGTCGCTGGTTGGCGCCCACCTGGAGTACGAGTTCAGCAAGGACTTCGTGCTGGGCGGAACCATCATGCACCTCAGCGAACGCCCTCTGACGACCAAGGTCAACACCGGCATGGAGCCGCTGAGCAACACCGTATGGGGCGTGAACGGCAGTTACAAAACCGAGTTCATGTGGCTCACCAACCTCATAGACAAGATTCCATGGGTCACCGCCACCCAGCCCTCATCGCTCAGTATCAATGCCGAGTTTGCCCACCTCATCCCGGGACACACCCGCGATGTAGGCAAGGCAGGCACCGCCTATATCGATGATTTTGAGGCGGCGAAAACCAATATCGACATCCACCACCCCAACTACTGGCACCTTGCCAGTACGCCAAGCGAGTTCAGCGAGAGTATGCTGAGCGACAACATCGAGTATGGCAAGAACCGCGCATTGTTGGCGTGGTACACCGTGGACCCGATCTTCGGTACCATCACGCCCTCGCCGAACACGCCGCCGCATATCCGCAGCGATGCCGATGCACGTAGTGACCAACGTGTACGTACAATCCGCGAGACGGAGATATATCCCAACCGCCAGAACCTTGCCAACGAGGACACCCGACTGAGTGTGATGAACCTCGCTTTCTACCCCTCCGAGCGTGGACCGTACAACATCGTGGCAAGCGAGATCGGCGCGGACGGCCGCCTCACCAACCCTGCTTCACGCTGGGGCGGCATCATGCGCAAACTGGACAACACCGATTTCGAGAAATCCAATATCGAGTACATCGAGTTCTGGCTGATGGACCCGTTCCTCACCAACCGCGACCCGGACTACACAGGCGGCGACCTGTACATCCAGTTGGGCGATATCAGCGAAGATGTTCTGAAGGACGGCAAGAAATCGTTCGAGAGCGGTCTGCCTGTATCCGGAAACGACTTGGACGGCAGCACGCAAAACACTGTATGGGGACGTGTCGCCCGCACCAACAGCACGGTCAACGCCTTTGCCAGCGATGCCGGAGCACGCGCCAATCAGGACGTCGGTCTGAACGGTCTGAGCAGTTCGCAGGAGATGACCTTCGAGTACGACCGGGGCGGTACCACCGTAC
Source organism: uncultured Bacteroidales bacterium (assembly GCA_946619625.1). Classification (GTDB taxonomy): domain Bacteria; phylum Bacteroidota; class Bacteroidia; order Bacteroidales; family Paludibacteraceae; genus Colicola. The sequence goes on along the minus strand of CAMOMF010000181.1, from coordinate 1,386 downwards.
GTCCTTATCGCGAGGACGTAGAGGCCCTCCGCCAGAACGTCAACCCCGCCGTCCTGTCGCAATGGCAGAACGACCCCTTCTCGCCGCTGAACGACCCCGCCGGCGATGACTACCATTACTACCGCGGCAGCGACTACGATGCCGACCAAGTCAGTATTCTGGACCGATACAAGCACTACAACGGTCTGGAGGGCAACTCTCCCCCTACCGAGAACTCCACCGAAACCTACGGTACCGCCGCCACGCTGATGCCGGACATAGAGGATATCAACAACGACAACACCCTCAACGAGTACGAGAAATACTACTCTTACCGCATCTCCATCCGCCCGGGGCAATTGGCGATTGGTCAACAGCATATCACCGAGAAGATGGAGACTATGGTCACCCTCGCCAACGGACAACAGGAGTTGGTCACATGGTACCAGTTCAAGGTGCCCGTACGCAACTACGACAGCAAGTACGGCTCTATCCGTAATTTCAAGTCCATCCGCTTCATACGTATGTACCTGACCGGTTTCCAACAGGAGACCCACCTGCGCTTTGCCACCCTCAGCCTGGTACGCGGCGATTGGCGGCAGTGCACCAAGGACCTATATCCAATCGACTATCCGCCCACTTCGGTGGCATCACTTGATGTACAGGCGGTCAATATAGAGGAGAACGCCAACAAGACACCCGTCAACTATGTACTGCCGCCGGGCATCACACGACAGACCGACCCGGGACAAGCCCAACTGATTGCACAAAACGAACAGGCGTTAGTCATGCGCGTCAACTACCTCAGCCCGCGCGATGCCAGAGCAATTTACCGCAATACCGCCTACGACATGCGCAACTACAAGCGCCTGCAGATGTTCGTGCATGCCGAGCGCATGGATGCCATCGACGAAGAGCTGGTGGACGGCGAACTGTCGTGCTTCATACGTCTGGGTTCCGACCTCACACAGAACTACTACGAATACGAAATCCCATTGGACCTGACTCCAGCCGGTATCTACAACAACGACAATGACAACGACCGACTGGCTGTATGGCCCAAAGCGAACTATTTCGACTTCCCGTTCCGCGTACTGACCGATGCCAAGACCGCCCGCAACAAAGCCAAGCGTCAAGGCACATCGGGTGTGAGCAACACCACCCCGTATGTCGTTTACGACGACGCCAACGGCAAGCCACAGAACCGCATCACCGTCATGGGTAACCCCTCCCTTCAGGACGTGCAGAACATCATGATAGGTGTCCGCAACAACTCCGGACGCGTCGTCAGTGGCGAGGTGTGGGTGAACGAACTGCGCATGAGCGAGTTCAACGAAGAGGGCGGTGTGGCTGCCATGGCAAACGCCTCGCTCGCCGTGTCCGACATTGCACAAGTGAACGTCGCCG
>CAMOMF010000180.1 GCA_946619625.1 uncultured Bacteroidales bacterium | reverse complement strand
GTTATCTTATGGTCATCTTATGGTCATCTTATGGTTGTGGTATCATGCTTTCTTGCGGGTGAAACGGAAGTATAAAACGAGCAGGAAGAGTGCTGTCACTCCGGCAACGGCATATCCGATCCAACGGTTCTCCGGAGAGAGGTGGAATCCTTCCGGCGCAATGAAGATATAACTGATAGAAACCACCGTCATGAAGAGGGCAGGTATAAGCGTGATAACCGGAGAGAAGCGGTTCATTGCGGGGGAGAGGCGTCGGGATTGGTCGTTTGCGGACTGTTTATACAAATAGACTGTCGCCGCCCAGAGAGTGAACACCGCCAGCGTCTGATTCGTCCACGAGAAATAGCGCCATACGATATTAAAATCGACGAACGACATTCCGAAGATGATGGCAAACAGGGGCAGGGAGATTGCCAGACGTTTCCAGATAGAGCGTTGCTCCAAGTGCATGAAGTCGGCAATAATCAGTCGCGCCGAGCGGAGGGCGGTATCTCCCGAAGTGACGGAGGCGGAGATGACGCCGATGACCGCAATAATGCCACCCACCACGCCGAGCCAACTGCGGCTGACAGCATCCACCACGAGTGCTGCGATGTTCTCACCCTGATGGAGTTGGGCAAACTGCTGGATGTTCAGACATGCGTTACCTTCGGCATCGGGGAAACGGAAAGAGCCTGCAGCCGCTGCCCAGATAAGCGCCAGTACGCCCTCCACAATCATGGCTCCGTAGAATATCTGCCGTCCCTGCCGTTCGTTGGTGCAGCAGCGCGCCATCAGCGGGGACTGTGTGCCGTGGAAACCGCTGATGGCACCGCAAGCAATGCTTACGAACATCATCGGGAATATCGGCAGTCCGTTGGTCTGACGGTTCTGCAGTCCGTCGGTGATTTCCAGCATGTCTGAACTATGCCAGCCGAGCATGACGACGGCAATGCCCACGCCCATGAACAGGAGCAACCCGCCAAAAATGGGGTAGAACCGCCCGATCAGTTTGTCAATCGGCAACACGGTTGCGAGTGCGTAGTAAACAAAGATGACAATCAGCCAGAAGAGTGACGTCTGCCAGAACGCCTGTTGTACGCCGTCTGTTGTGCATAGTTTGCTGAGGAGGGTGGCAGGCGAGGTCATGAAGTTAGTAGTCAGCAGAACCAATAGAACGATACTGAGCAGCCGCATAAACTGACGAATGGGCATGCCCAACTCGCTACCTACGATTTCCGGCAGAGACGCTCCGCCTTTCCGGATGGACATCATGCCGGACATGTAGTCGTGCACCCCACCGGCGAAAATACTACCGAACACAATCCACAAGAAAGCGGCGGGGCCGTAGAATATACCCATGATTGCGCCGAAGATGGGTCCGAGTCCGGCAATGTTGAGGAATTGGATGAGGAAGATGCGCCACGCAGGTAGCGGCACATAGTCCACACCATCGGATTTTTCCACTGATGGCGTTGGGCGGTTGGGGTCCACTCCGAAAATCTTCTCTACAAAACGTCCGTAAAAGACGTATCCGAGCACCAACAATATGATTGCTCCAATGAATGTGTACATTTTTGTCTACTATTTAATCAGGATAATTAATACTCTTTGATTTCCACTCCGAGGATGGAATATTTGGTGTTGTTTTTAATAATATAAAGGTGTCCGTTCTCGAGCAACTTGTTGTTCTCGCCGGGGGCAGTTGCCGTGGTGACCTCCGGGTAGTAAGGGCATGTCATCAGTTCGATTCTGTCACCTGAGACGGAGTCGATACGGGTGAGTAACACTTGGTAGTAAGAGTCGGCATCGAGGGGATCCTCTACGTAGAAACCCGCCGTAGCGCCCGGAATGGGCATGCCGTTCTTGTACCACTGATATTCCTTGAAATCGTACCCACCGTTGTAGTTCTTGTTGTATAGCACGAGTGTGTTGTCCCATTTCTGGTTGAACACGCTGCTGGGGTAGAGCACATCGAAGGAGACGGGGAACCGGAGCGAGTCGCCGCAGATGGGGTCCTCCACCACAACGAGTGCATTGGTGTAGTGGTCGGCGCTGAACCCGGCGAGCGGAATGACAAATGCATTGTCAAGCACAGACGGAGTGATTGGCGTGCGAACACCGCGGTTGATGATGAAGGCACTTCCTATGTCGCCTTTGGTGTGGTTGTAGGGAATGCGGAACTCGTATTCGTCGGCACAGATGACCGAGTCGGGCGCATCAATAGTCATCTCAAGACAGGTGAGGACGGTGGCGTAGGCTGTAACCACCGAGTCGCACCCCGCAGCATTGGTGAGGGTGGCGGTATAGGTGCCTGACTTGTAGTACCAAGTGCCTGCCAGGTTGAAAGAGTCGCGCTCAACTGTACTGAAAGAGTAGGAGGACTTCTTACCCACCTCCAGATGGAAGATCACCACCGAGTCGCAGTTGAACGCTACGGTGTCGGTAATGGGTTCGGTGTACGTGTTTCCGCCGTAGGTGAGCGTCTCGCCCTCACAGATAAAATTCTGCGTAACAATCGTGTCGGGACGAACCACATGGATGCGGACGTTGACCGTCTCGGAGGGGTATGTCGTCTCGGGACATTCTTTATGTGCCGATACGGTAGCTGACACATCGTACCATCCCGGGGTGTCGTAGGAGTACTCGAAAGAAATACGGCTTTGGTCAGTAAAGGTAACACCGTCACCCATATCCCAAAACGCCTGGTCGATGATGTATGTACCCCCCACTTGCGCATTGAAATGAATAGGGGTGTTAATACAATAAGTGTTTACACCAATAGAGCCGTTTTCTATCTTGTCTTCATTGACCTGGATGCCGCGTTTTACAGCAGAAGAGCCTACAGAGTAGGCGTATGATTCATTCTTACCACTACCATAGACGTGTGCAATAAAGCCGCTTGACCCAGTACTGTTCAGCGTGTAAATCTTGTCAGGATTAGATTCGTCTGTATCCACAAGGAACACTCGCGCATAAGAGTAAAGAGGATTGGCAGGTACAGGTGTAAATGTCAATGCAATGGAGGGGCGCTGGTTAGATGATAGTGTAATATAGGGAACATCTGCAGTAAGTGCCACAACATTGACATAATGTCGGTTTGTATGCCCCTCAGAACCGCTTGTACCGCAGGCACCGAAGGTGATCTTGCTGATATTCTGCTCCAACGGCGAGATCCATACCATCGATGGGTCACCGGGAGAACCGTCGATGCTCTCCGAACCGCTCTTGAGCACGTAGGTACTACTTACGTCGTAGCCATACACAGCCACGGGGCAGGACGAGTGGATATAGTGCGCTTCGCCGGTGTAGATAGGCGGAACGGTGCGGCCGATCTTGGTGATAGCACTCTGCATATCGCCGGAGGCGAGGTTCTCGGAGAGTTCGCACTCAAAGGTCTCGCCGGCGTTGAGGGTGGCTGCAAGGTAGTTGTCGATATTCACCTGCGTACCGTCTTCCATGGCGGTGATGCGGATGCGGTTGGCATCTTTCTCTTTGGAGCGGGTCACCACGAACTCACGTCCCCAATAGTCGGTAGGCATAGCCTGCTCATAGAGGCAGTCACGGGCGGACTTGCCGCCGGGCACCTGCGTGAACACGTCGCCGTTGAAGACCGCAATCTTCTTGCCGCCGCGGGCCGTGACGCGTGAACCGCTGAGCGTCACCTGGTCAGGACCAATCACCTGGTAGGTCTCGCCTTTGTTGAGCGTGATATTGAACGGCACGCCTGCAGGTCGGCCTCCGATGGTGGCTGCCGTAGGCGTGATATCCACGACGGTGTTGTCCTCCGTAGCGAGGATGGAGAAGATGCTGCGGCTCTCGCCTTCCGAGTTGTAGGGCGGATAGTCCTGGATGATGTAGTCGCTCTGCAACGCCGTGATAGGCAGAATGTTGGAGGCATCGTAACTGAACTCCATACGCATGGCAGCATACACCGACACTTCTTCAGAAGATTGCACACGAATGCCGTAGGGGTTCACAACTTCTGAGGCGGTGTTGGCCGTCCAACTCTGATTATACCATTGGGCTACGGGTATGTTATTGATAACCAGCCATGAGTTGGCTTGTACCGTACGCGGTTGGTCGCTCCAGCCTGTAGCCGGATTGGATACCTGAATAGTGCACGCTTTTTTTGCCGAGATAGCGATGAATGGCTCAAAATGGCTGATATCGCCATCTGGAGCATTGGCGAACATTACGGCTACCCAGAACTCTTTACCCTCGGTGGACGACTGGGCGAAAGTGCCCAGCGTCACCAAGGTAGTAAGGACCAAAACTAATAGTTTTTTCATGTTGTGGTGGTTATTATATCTTATGGTCATCTTATGGTTATCTTATGGTCATCTTATGGTTCTCGTAAGTTCTCATAAGGAGTAACCCGAATGGAATTACAGTTGCAGTATCTCGATTTCGACGCGTCGGTTTTGTG
>CAMOMF010000179.1 GCA_946619625.1 uncultured Bacteroidales bacterium | reverse complement strand
TGCAGCAAGGAGTGCGCAAAGGAGTGCGACGAGTGTCTTGCCTGAACCTACGTCACCTTGTAGCAGGCGGTTCATCTGTTTGCCGGACTTGAGGTCTGCCTGAATCTCCTTGACTACCCGCTTCTGTGCACCGGTGAGCGGAAAGGGGAGATGGTGGAAGTAGAAGTCGTTGAAATGTTTCCCTACAATGGGCATCAGAAAACCTTTGCTTCGGAGCATGCGGTTCTTTGCCTGGGAAAGAATCTGGAGTTGAATGTAGAAGAGTTCCTCGAACTTAAGCCTCAGACGCGCCTGCTGTACTTCGTTGATGTCCTTGGGGGCGTGTATCCAGAGCAGTGCATCGGTGAGCGGGATGAGGTTGTACTGCTCTCGCAGGGTTGCAGGCAGTGTGTCGGGTATGCCCATGCGTAGGTCGGGCAAGAGTCCGCGAATGATAGTACGAACCGCCTTGTCGTTGAGAGTGGAGGTCTTCATCCGCTCGGAGGTATTGTAGTGTGGCTCCAGTCCGGAGCACATTTCGGGTGTTACCTTGGCGAAAGGCGTGAGTTCGGGGTGAATGAAACTGAGTGTGTGGTTGTAGAAAGAGGGTTTGCCGAAGAGGAGGTACTTGACGCCCTTTTCGAGTTTGAGGTACTGGATGCCCTTGAACCAGACCAGTTCGGCTGTTTCATTGTGGTCATCGGCAAAATAGGCAGTGAGACGCTTGTTCTTGCCGGCTCCGACGGTCTTGAAATCATAGATTTCTCCCACCATTTGGACGTAGGTATCCTCGTCCTTAATGTCCCTGATGGAGTAGAAGCGACTGCGGTCCACATACTTGTAGGGGAAGACATAGAGCATATCCAACGCCGTGTTGACGCGGAGTTCTTTTTTGAGCACAGCGGCGCGTTTGGGTCCGACGCCTTGGCAGTAGGTTATGTCTTTGTCACGAAGCTCCAAACTATTTAATTATTTTTTCATTTACAATTTTTTCATTTATTTTTTCATTTACAATTTTTCATTTTTTTATTTGAGGGCTTGGTAGGTGGTGTTGTGGAGGAGTGTTTTGGCGTTGTAGCCGGAGAAGTTGGGCATGTTATTGACATACATGAGGAGGATGAGGTTCTCCTGCGGGTCAATGATGTAGTCCGTGCCGAACATACCTCCCCAACGCATGGAGCCCTCACTGACGATGGTGTTGTGCGCATTCTCGGGTGTGAAGACATCCCACGCCATGCCGTAACCAATTTCTCCGCGCATGTGCCCTACTCCGTTTTACTGCATCATCTCCAAGGTCTTGCGCCCAATGACACGGCGTCCTTTGTACGTGCCGTTGTTCAGGATCATCTGACAGAAATGCGCATAGTCCTGAATGGTGCCGCAGAGTCCTGCGGAGGGGGAACAGAAGACGCGTGCGCCGGTGTAGGGGAAGTCCTGGTAGATTCCTTCGACGCGTTGGAGGGGTCCGCCCTTGGGGTACGAATAGAGGGTGACGAGGCGGTCCTGCTTGTCAGCGGGGAGGTAAAAATAGGTGTCAGTCATGTCGCAAGGGTCGAGCACTCGCTGCTTGATGAAGGTGTAGATATCCTGTCCTGAGATAATCTCGCAAAGCGCACCCAGGATGTTGGTGTTGCAGGCGTAGGTGAAGTCTGCCCCGGGTTCGTGCTTGAGGGGCATTTTAGCCATGCGGCGTACGGCTTCGCGAAGGGGAATAGAGTCGTAGGACATGTGTGTAGGCACATCGAGCCGTGCGGCAATATCATCATAGAATCCATCGATACAGAGTCCGGAGGTGTGCGTGATGAAATGGCGTATTGTGAGCGGTGTGTGAGCGGGATGGGTGGTAAAAGCACCCGTGGCGGGGTCGTAAGAGTCGAGGATTTGCGGGTTGTTCCACTCGGGGAGGTACTTGGTGACAGGTTCGTCGAGTTGGATCTTGCCTTCCTCGAAGAGAGTCATGAACGCGACGGTGATGATGGCTTTTGTTTGGGACGCCATACGGAAGATGTCGGTTGTCTGACAGGGGATTTGGTGCTCGATGTCGCGGTATCCGAAGGCTTTTTGATAGACGACTTCGCCGTCCTTCATGACGAGTGCGACGCAATGGGGCATGTATCCGCTCGAGACGTAGTTGTTGTATGCCGAGTCAATGAGGTTGAGCCGCTCGGGGTAGAAAGCCGTGTCGCGAACGGAACGGCGGGAACAAGAAACGGTGAGCAAAAGTGTGCCCAGCGAGATAAAAAAAAGTGCTTTTTTCATAGCATGCTTGTATAGAGATGGTATAGAGCTCCCTTCACCAGGTAGCGATAAAGTTTATACCGTGTACCTATGTGGAGGGCATAAAATACATATCGGAAAACGGGAGGAGTAAGATGTTTGACAAAGAAGGCTTCACCGTAGCGAAGCCTTCAGGAGGATTGTTATTGAAGTTTGAAGTTAACCGGCACTGTGTATTTAACACGTACGGCTTTACCGCGCTGCTTACCGGGCTTCCATTTCGGCATGGACTTGATGACACGTACCGCCTCTTTGTCGAGTGAGGCGTCACCACCAGAACGAACGACCTGAACGTCCACGATCGAACCGTCCTTGTTGACAACGAACTGGCAGATTACACGTCCTTGAATACCATTTTCCTGTGCAATAACGGGGTACTTAACGTTCTCAGAGAGAAACTTGAAGAGTTCTGCTTGTCCACCGGGGAACTCAGGCATGGTTTCAACGACCATGAAGATTTCTTCCTCGACCTCTTCTTCCTCGACAACCTGCTCAACGGGGGCTTTGATTTCGATTTCCACGTCCTTGTCGTCCTCGGTATTGATTTCGACGCGTTCAGTCTGTACATCGTTTTCAACAACGTTGAGCACTTCGATTTCCTGTACGGGTGCCGGTGGTGGTGGGGGAGGTGTTTCCTGGCTGGTTTGCTGGATGTCCAACTCTTCCTCGAAGACAAACTCTTCGTCGGGTGCGTCGTACACTTTCACTTCTTTCTCGGTCCACTCAAGCGCGACAAAGCATGCGCTGAGGACAAAAACAAAGCCAAACAAGAGGTAGGTCAACTTCTTGTTTTCCAAGCTCGCTTTTTCTGTTTTTTTGAGTTCCATTATTGTGTTCTTTTGATATTCGTTAGCGAAATTGAGCGCAAATTTACAACTTTTTTCTCAAACATGCAAATATATTGCCATTTTTTTGCCAAAAAAGTGCATTTTTCGGGTAAAAAAGCGCGAAAGTAGTGAAAAAACGCTTATTTTCCCGGGTATTTTTTTCAATTATTTGTAAAATTGCGAAAAAAAGCGTACCTTTGCAGCAGAAATGAAAAAAGGGCTTTTTATATGGAGTAGTGAGTTGTTCCGGAACGTAACGAAACTGCTGTCGGCGAACGTAGTAGCGCAGGTGGTGGGATTGCTGGTATATCCCGTTCTGACGCGCATGTACAGTCAGGAGGATTTCGGGTTGTTGAGTCTGTTCGTTTCGATAGGTGGCGTAGCGGCGTTGATCAGTACGGCGGAATACCAGTACTCCATCGTTCTTCCAAAGGAAGAGCGCAGTGCGGTGGGTTCGTTTCATACGGGTGCTGCGATACTGCTGTGCGTGAGTATCCTGTTAGGGGTGTGCGTACCTTTTGCCGCCCCATTGGCATCGGTTTTCCATGCGCCGGTACTTGCCCGATACGGTTGGTTGCTGCCGCTGTACGTACTGCTGATGGGTGTTTGGTCGCTGCTGAACTACTGGTACAGCCGCCAGAAGATGTTCGGCAGAATAGGTGCGTACCAAGTGACACAGAGCGTAGTGGGCGCGGGTGCGAAGGCGGGCTTCGGTGCAGGCGGCGTGCTGAACGGGGGACTGATATACTCGTCCGTTATCGCTCCACTGACCGCCATCCTGGTGACCGTATGTACTTCGCTGAAAGCGCTGGCTCCATTAAGAAAAATTGACAGGCAAGCGATGGCGGAATCAGCGAGGCGGTACAGGAATTTCCCGCTGTTCTCTCTCCCGCGCGCGTTAGTAAATAATGTTAGCGGGAACTTGGGAGTGTGGCTGCTGACGCCGGCATTCGGTTTGGGCAGTGTCGGTTTTTTCAGCATGGCGATTACGTTGGCATTCCGTCCGCTGAACGTTATATCGAACTCCATCTATCAGGTGCTGTACCAGCGGACATCGGAATATGTACAGCAAAAGAAGAGTATCCGCCATATGTTCTATCAGTTACTGACGAAGACTGCGCTGATAGCGGGAATCGGGTTCGGGGTACTATACTTGGTTCTGCCCCCACTGTGCGGGTGGTTGCTGAGCAGCGGATGGGAAGAGACGGGGGAAATTATCCGGTTGCTGCTGCCCTGGTTGTTTTTCTCGATATTGGTAGCACCGATATGCTTTTTAGCAGACGTGTTCGGCAAACAAAAGACGGGGCTGATGTTTGAACTGTTATTAGTGTCAGCGCGCGGGCTGGGTCTGCTATGGGGTATCCATGAGCAAGATTTCCATTGTGCGGTGCTGGCATACAGTCTGAGCAGTGCACTGATTATATGCAGCCAGTTGGTTTGGTATTGGTCGCTGATTATACGCTACGAGAGGACGCTTTCGTAGAGTTGTAGGAGTTGTTTTCCCACTTTTTCGTATGAATACTTGTCTCCGAAACTGCGAATAGTTGCGGGGTGATAAGCAGGCAGTTGGTCCAACATTTTGGTGATTGCCGCTGCAAGCGCGTGCCAGTCTTCGGAGGGTACGAGTACACCGGTGTGGGTGTTGACCATTTCGGGGATACCTCCGACTTTGGTCGCAATGACGGGTAACCCCACCGCCATGCACTCGGAGAGGACGACAGGGGCGTTTTCGTAGCGGGAGAAAAGGATGAAGGCATGCGAATGCTGCATGGCGGTGCAGACCTCAAAGGGCGTTTTTTCGCCAACGAAACGGACATGGTCGGGTGTGAGTCCCAGTTGGTCGGCGTATGCCTTGTCCGCCAAGAAATCGGCCCCATCGCCAATAAGGGTGAGTCTGAAATCCCGACGCTGCTGCAACAACAGATGTATTGCGTTGAGAATGCCGCGGACGTTTTTTGCCTTCTCGTCGAAACAACTGACATGAAGAAGCTCGTACGGGGGCTGCAGGGCGGGGCGTTCGGAGGGCAGGAAGAAACAATCGTACACCACATTGTGGATTAGTTGCCAGTGGTTGTTGCGAATGCCGCATGCCTGCATGGCGGTTTTGAGTTGCGCCGAGACGGGAAGGATACACTTGGCGCGGCGGGCAATGTGCTGATAGAGTTTGCGCTTGAGGGGAGTGTTGTTACGCAGGAAATCGCCATTGGCGGGCAAATATCCGCTCCAATGCTCGACCAATACGTAGGGTATTTTCCAGCGCCAAAACATTTCATACGCCAAGAAGGCTGTTTTGCTGAGGACGTTCAGTTGGCAGATGTCGGGCATCCCCCAGCGAAGGAAGAGTTCGTCGCGTCCGCGAAGCAATGCCGTGAGTGCAGAGCCGGAGTGATAGACATATATTTCGCGGACCCCGTTGGTGGTTTGCTCCACTGCTTGGAACTCTTCTCCGGCAAGGTCGGCGAGTTGATGAGGCTCTACAGGGTGACAATATAGGACGCAGACGTCCACGCCTTGGCGTACCACCGCCTCGGCATGGTTCCGGACAAAGAGTCCCGCCATGTCATCGTAGCGGTTCGGGTACCATTGTGTAAGAAAGAGGACTTTCATCGTTTCTTGCGGTTAATCCATTGATAGGCGGACATGAGACACCGGAAGAGCGGGTTGTAGAAACGCTCCACCTCGTAGAAATAGGCAGGTGTAGAGCCGAACTGAGCGTAGTGATTGGCGACCCCGGGGATCATACTGCCCTCAAAATCGAAAGCCCGAGAGTGGCTTGCAGCAAAACGTATTGCCTCGTCCACGATGCGCGCGCCCGCTCCCGATTTGGCATGCCGGGGGTCATAACAAGGGATGAGGAAATAACAGGTGTCGGCATCATAGACCAAGAAGACGGCAGCATGGAGGTCACCCTGCCCGTCCCGGAGCGCCAGGATGGTGCATGCATCGTGCTGTAGGCAGGCAGTGAAGAGGGAGTGAAAGAATGTCCAAGTATATGCAATCCGCTTGCCCTGACGGCGTAGGCAGTCCGTGTGAAAAGCGTAGAACTGCTCGGGGGAGATGCCTTGTCCGTTCGCAGGGTGTGTTCCGGGGGAGAGGGTGAGGAGTTGCAGGTTTGCCGCCTTGCGCAGTTGTCGGCGTTTGTTTTCAGAGAAACGGGAGCGTAGGTCGTCGAGTCGGGAGAGGTCGTTGAGCCGATAGGTAGTATGACGACGAATAGTGAAACCGTGCGGAACGAGTGCTTCGGGCAGGGGTGAACCGATGGGGAAATGCTGGTAGTAATAGTCGAGCTTGAGATTGTGCAGTGCATGCGCTATTTCGGCTGCTTTGCGCCGGATTGCTTCGGGGTTGTCGCTTGTCCAAGCCGTGCCGCCAATCTGCGTCTGCTGGGGCATGACGATGAAACGTGTGCCCCATCGTTGCCTGAGCAGACAGGGCATGCCCTCCACGCGCTGCCAATGCTTGCCTACGCATACGGCGTCCATCCACCAATCGTGCAGGAAAAGCGGTTCGTTTATGCTGTCAGAGTTTAGCATATCGGAAACTGCGCAGGTGCCGGTTGAAGAAGATTAGCGAGATGAGAGCGGAGCGGCTGCGGCGCACGAGGTAGAACGTCTTCCTCTGTGCACCGTAGTGGCGGAGATACTTGCGGTGACTGACAAAATCCAAACCCAGGCCAAGGGACGAGGCGAAGCGTAGTACCTCGAGAGTGAGTTTTTCGCGTGCGCCATTGTCCTTGTCGTTGTGCTCGTAGCAGTTGAGCAGTTGGTACGCCATATGTTGGTCCCAAACAACGAATGCCGCTGCCAATGGTTCGCCCTGTGCATTCTTGATGCAGATGATTTTGCTTTTTTGCTGCTCCAATGTTTTCTCGTAGAGGACGAGGAAGGTCTCGCGTGTGTACCAAAGTTCTTTGTTCTTTTCGCCGTTGCACATGACGTGAAATTGGTAGAACTCCTCGGCAGTGAGGGTGTCCACCAGGTAGGTAAGGGTCTTTTTCTCGAGTTTCTTACGCTTGTTCTTACTGAATCCGTCGAGCAAACGTTGCAGGTCGGAGGTGTCGTCAATGACGTAGGTGTTCCGCTCCATGGCACGATAACCGATTCCCTCGAATGCATGTGGCAAGTGGTTGTCGGGGAAGAAACGTTGCTGGTAAAAAGAGATGCCGAGTGCCTCCATCTGTGAGTGCATCTCACGTGCAACGGCCGTGGCGGCATCGGGGTTTTCGTTCCAATCGTTGCGAATCCACGCTCCTCCGTAGGGGCAGAGGGGAGGCATGTGGATAAACTTGCGCCAGAGGCACTTGTCCTGAATGTAGGGCATCATGGCGCAGATTTCGTTCTTGGAGTCGCGAGCGAGGAAGACGTCCCACTGAAATCCAGCGCAGACGGCCTGTATCCACCAATCCTGCAAGAAAACAGGCAGTTCCTCGCGTTGGCACAATTCATGGTACGCCTCTTTACCGGTGAGTAGAGGCTGACTGTTCGTTTCTTCGTGTTGATTCAGTTCTTCGGTTGACATAAGCGAGAGAATTATTTCGGGTGCAAAGTTACTTCGCGTTCGGCTGCTTCGCACACAAAATGACTGCGTCATTGAAAGTGCTCAGCGCCTCCGCTCTCCCCATGCGGAACAGCCTTTGGCTTGTTCCTTTGGGGACCCCGAATTAGCGCAGTACTCTTTGCGGGTGCAAAGGTACTGCTTTTTTTTGAAATATGCAAATTTTTCGGACAAAAAAAATCGTTTTTACAGGGGGCGTGAGCAAAAATCAGGGGTAAAGGAAAGAGAAGCAAAGAAGCAAATATGTTGAAAATAAGCGTATTGAACAAATTGGACAAGAAGAAGATAAGGCGGTTTTTTGCTCACCCTTCGGAGAGGGTAAGCAGACCGTATAGAGATCGTCTCATGAAGGTATGCTCCATGAAAGGTTTAAAAGGTTTAAAAGGTTTAAAAGGTTTGAAGGGTTTGAGAGGTTTGAAAGAGTCAGATGAGGTCGGCGGGCGTGAGGGGGACGTAACGGATGAGGTCGGCGGGAGCGAGACGGAGTTGCATGCCGCGCTGTCCGGCAGAGATATAGATACGGTCATAGAGGAGACACGTCTCGTCGATGTAAGAAGGGAAGGGCTTGGTCATGCCAATGGGGCAACACCCCCCGCGGATATAGCCTGTGAGTGGGAGCAGTTCCTTCATGGGTATGGGTTTGCAGGACTTGTTTCCGCTGACGCGGGCGGCTTTTTTGAGGTCCACCTCGTAGGCACCGGGGACGACACAGACGAAATGTTTGATTTTGTCGCCCTCGAGGACAATCGTCTTGAAGACGGTGTCAATGTCTTCGTGGAGTTCAGCAGCAACATGGACGGCGCTGAGGTCGGACTCATCCACCGGGTAGGTAATGAGTTCGTAGGGGATAGCCGCGGCATCCAAAAGGCGGCAGACATTGGTTTTTTGTTGTTTTTGGGACATTAGGAGGAACATCCCCCCTCCCAAGAGAGGGGAGATGCTGTTAAAACGTTTAATTGTTAAAGCGTTATTTCGAGTGGATTTGGAGCGGAAATTATTCGATAACTTCGGCGTCTTCGACGTTGAAGATCTCATCCACACGCTTGGCAAAACTTTTGAGGCGCTTCTCCACACGGTTGTAAGCTATAATCTTCACCCAATAACCAACTCCATCGAGGATAATACCCAGTCCTACGAGCCAAGCCAGCGTTGTGGCACTGGCAGCGGGGTTGTAGAACAAACCGTAACATCCTGCGCAGAGCACGAGCAGACCGAGGAGGCAGAGCACCCACCAGCGACGGAAACCGAAACGTTTGTAGTTGAAGGAGTCGAGCATGAGGTTGAGTCCCTCGTAGAACACCCAGAAGGCAAAGAAGAACGGCAATGCGACAGCCAAGGGTCCGGGGGCAACGATGATGACGATGCCGAGAATCACCTGCAAGAATGCTGCCAGGAAAGTGAGTCCGCTGAAGGGGTTGATACGACGCAGAGTCGCCCACATGCCGAAGGTGCTGCAACCGCTGACAATCAGTATAATACCAAACGCCCATGCGAGAGAGATAATTGTTTCGCCCGGGTAGGCGATACAAATGATACCAAGGACTACCAATGCAAGTCCTGCAAGGCAGGTCCAAATTTTAGTACTTGTTTTCATGATTTTAATTGATTTTGATTATTTATAATTGTTATATGGTTTGCACGTAATTAAGCATCGAGGCGGCGTAAGAACTGCCCGATACGTGCAAGGTCGTCGTAGAAAGGAGTATCCTCGACTATGGTAGGCGTGAGCCTGCGGAGATTGTCGTACAATTCGCGCGTATGAGGTGCGAGGCTGTCGCGAATCTGCAGGCAGTCGGTAGCCTGCGCCAATGCCAACATGAGGACAGACATGACCTGGTAGGCGTTGTCAATGACCTGACGGCAGAGTTCCGCCGAGTTTGTACCCATGGAGACTATATCCTGATTATCATTGTTATTAGGGATAGAGTGCACATAGTTGGGCATGGCGAGCGTCTGACACTCGGCAGTGGTGCTGGTGGCAGTGAACTGGCATGCCTGAATGCCGTAGTTGAGTCCGAGCGTGCCGAGGTTGAGGAAAGGCGGGAGAATGCCGTTTATACGGTCGTGGCAGAGGTAGTTGAGTTGCCGCTCCGCCAC
>CAMOMF010000178.1 GCA_946619625.1 uncultured Bacteroidales bacterium | reverse complement strand
TTCAGGTGCGGGGTAGGCAAGGTTTGCGTGTTAGAGCCTTAGTTCTTCGGGGAGGGCGACTGTGCCTGTCTCGTAGGTTGCGCTGCCTGCATAGCCGATGTTGATGATGGGTGTGTTCTTGTCTATATGCTCAAGCGAGCGAAAGATATTGATAGCACCAACGCCGGTGATCACTACATTGCTGCGGTCTTGTTTGACACACTGCGGAAGATAGGTGTCAATGAGTTTCATTTCACCTTCTTCCGCAATGATAATAATAGGATAGTCCATATATTTAGAGTTCTTTAAGCGTAGCGAGCAGGAATTGGTAGTACTGTTGTACGGTCTTTATGTTTACACGCTCGTCGGGTGAATGGGGGTGTTCTATGGTCGGACCGAATGAGATCATATCCATACCCGGGTAGTTGCGCCCTATGATGCCGCATTCAAGTCCGGCGTGTATGGTGATGATGCGCGGTTCTTTGCCAAACTCTTTTTTGTATATCTCCTGCATTTTCTCGAGTATGCGGCTGTGGATGTTGGGTTTCCAGCCAGGGTAGTCGCCCGAGAACTGAACGTCAGCACCTGCAAGAGCAAAGGTGGAATGGATGATTTGACGCAGTTCCTCTTTGCGGCTTTCAACTGATGAACGAGTGAGGCAGAGTACCTTCACGCTATTGCCTTCCATAGCGATGGTGGATACGTTGTTGCTCGTTTCCACTACGTCCGGCATTTCGGGTATCATACGATATACGCCGTGCGGGCAGATGGTGATGGCGTGAATAAGGAAATCCTGTACGTCCTCGGGCATCTCTGTCTTCGGACATTCTACTTCGGTGGCTGTGAAATGTATATTATCCTCTACGCCGTCATATTCGCGTATGAAGAGGTCTTCGTAATCGTCCACGAGTTGGAGCAACTCCTCTTTGCCGTCAGCGGGAATGGTGATGACAGCCGTGGCTTCACGCGGGATGGCATTGCGGAGCGAACCGCCTTCTACGCATGCAAGGCGTGCTTCGTAGTTGGCTACAGCATCTTTGAGGAAGCGGAACAGCAGTTTGTTGGCGTTGGCGCGTTGCAGGTTGATGTCCACGCCGGAGTGTCCGCCTTTCAGTCCTTTGAGTTCGATTTTGAGCGCGATGTCACCTTCTTCTGTTGCTACCGGTTCGAAGTCAAAACGTGCTGTAGTATCCACACCGCCTGCGCAGCCTATATAGAGTTCGCCTTCCGTTTCGGAGTCAAGGTTAAGCAGAGTGCTGCCTTTGAGTACGCCTCCTTGCAGAGCCTGTGCGCCGTACATGCCCGTTTCTTCATCTGTTGTAAAGAATGCTTCAAGAGGCGGGTGTACTATATTTTTGTCGGCGAGAATAGCCATTGCCGTGGCAACGCCTATACCGTTATCTGCGCCGAGAGTGGTGCCATCGGCAGTTACCCATTCGCCGTTGTCTTCAATGTAGGCACGAATGGGATCTTTGTCAAAGTCAAACACCTTGTCGTTGTTTTTCTGCGGCACCATATCCATGTGTGCTTGGAGGATAACGCCCGGGTGGTTTTCATATCCGGGGTAGGCAGGCTTGCGGATAATGACATTGCCTATCTCTTCCACTATTGTTTCAAGTCCGAGACTGCGACCATAGTCGGCAAGAAAGGCGGAAATCTGTTCTTTCCTGCCTGAAGGGCGCGGAATTTGGGTAAGACTTTGGAAATGTTTCCAAACGGCTTGTGGTTGTAAATTTGTCATAGTTGTCAAATTATTTTGTTAGAATGTTCTGTTAGTCTCTTGTTTAGAAGTATCGCCTATGTTCATCCGATACCGTCATTTCGCCGACGATGGAGTTTTGCAGTTTGAGTTTCACTTTCTCTATATCGTTTGGGTACTCGCCGAGCAGTATCATCATCTTGGCGAGCAGGGCTTCTGTGGTGATGTCGTAGCCGGAGAGTACGCCTGCGCGCAGCAGGTTCATGCTCACCTCATACCTGCCCATTTCCACGCTGCCGGTGTCGCACTGGGTTTTGTTCACAATCACCACTCCGCGTTTAACGGCATCGGCAAGCAGCAGGTAGAACCATTCGCACGACGGTGCATTGCCCGAACCGTAGGTTTCAAGTATAACGCCTTTGATGTCGGACGAGAGAATGGCTTTGACGAGTGGTTCTGTAATACCGGGGAAGAGCTTCAGGACTGCCACGCGGCGGTCTGTCTTGGTGTGCAAGATAAGCGGCAGAGATTTGCCTTCGGGATAGTGAATAAGCCCGTGGTGGTAGTGGATATGAACGCCTGCTTTGGCAAGAGCGGGATAGTTGAAACTCTCGAATGCCTCAAAGTGTTCGGCGTTCTTTTTGGTAGTGCGGTTGGCGCGGAACAGTTTGCCCTCGAAGCACAGACTCACTTCTGGTACGATACAGTTGCCGTCGCTATCTCTTGCTGCGGCTATCTCTATGGCAGTCAAGAGGTTCTCTTTGGCATCGGAGCGCAATACACCCACAGGGAGTTGGCTGCCGGTAAAGACTACGGCTTTATTGAGGTTTTGCAGCATAAAACTCATAGCACTTGCCGAGTAGGACATAGTGTCCGTGCCATGAAGGATGACAAAACCGTCGTATTTGTCGTAGTTGTTATAGACTGTTGTTGCCATCTTCGCCCAGTCTCGAGGGTTGACATCGGATGAGTCAATGAGCGGGTCAAAGGGCAGCATATCAATAGACATATCGGCGGCGAAGAGTTCCGGAACGAAAGCCTTGAACGTGTCCAAATCAGCGGGGCGTAATGCTCCGTTTTCGGGATTTCGAACCATTGAGATAGTACCGCCTGTGAGAATAACGAGTATTTTCATACCATATAACCTCCTTTCTTACTCCACAATCGGACGGCAAAGATACATATCTTTTTTCATTTTGCAAACTATTTATTGCGTTTTTTTAGCAATTAGACCAGTTTTAGTGTCTTTTTTCGCTTGGCACAGAATTT